>JANNRV010000063.1:0-23741 GCA_031401775.1 Bacteroidia bacterium
TGAGGCCAACCTGTTTTTTCTATCTTGATTCAAATTACCCAAACCTATGAAGAAAATTTGTCAGTGTCTTGCCCTGTTTACGCTTGCATTTCCGTTGTGCGCGCAAGTAAATCCCAAATTACAAGCTAAACTCGATCAACAAGCAAAAGAAATCGAATCAAGAGTAATTGAATGGAGGAGGAATTTTCATCAAAATCCTGAATTAGGAAATCGCGAATTGAAGACCGGAGCAAAGATCGCTGAACATTTGAAATCGTTGGGAATTAAGGTTCAATATCCAGTGGCAAAGACAGGTGTTGTTGGTATTCTTGAAGGAGGCAAACCTGGTCCTGTCATTGCTTTGCGTGCAGATATGGATGCTTTACCAATTATTGAGCGTAATGGGTTGCCTTTTGCTTCTAAGGAAAAAACGATTTTTAATGGACAAGAGACAGGAGTAATGCATGCTTGTGGTCATGATGCACATATGGCCATCATGATGGCGGTAGCAGAAATTTTAGCAAAGAATAAATCAGAGCTCAAGGGAACGGTAAAGTTTTTATTCCAACCAGCTGAGGAAGGACCCCCTGCTGGTGAAGAAGGTGGAGCTTTATTGATGGTGAAAGAAGGTGTATTGGAGAACCCTAAAGTTGAAGTCATCTTTGGATTGCACATGTTGTCTCTTTTGCCAAGCGGTCAGCTAGGTTATCGATCTGAGGGCATCATGGCCGCCATTGATGGATTGAAAATTAAAGTTATGGGGAGAGGAGCACATGGTGCAACACCGTGGGAGAGTAAAGATCCGATTATGGTGGCAAGTCAGATTATGACCGGATTACAAACCATCATTAGCCGCCAGACCGATCTCACTAAAGCGCCTGCTGTAATTACTATTGGAAGTTTTCATGCTGGCAACCGAGGCAACATTATCCCCGAAGAAGCCATGATGATTGGAACCATTCGCACCTTCGACCTCGCTATGCGAAAAACATTGCTTGAGAAAATTAAGCTGACGGCTGAAAAAATTGCTGAGAGCGCAGGCTTAACAGCAATTGTTGAAATCGGAGATGGTTCCCCCGTTACTTATAACGATCCTAAACTTACGGCAATGATGGCTCCTAGTCTTCAACGGACGGTTGGAATTAGTAACGCCATCGTGGTTGCACCCACTACCTTGTCTGAAGATTTTTCAGTTTTTCAGGAAAAAGTACCAGGACTTTTCTTTTTTCTTGGGGCCTATCCAACGGAGATGAAATTAAGCAATCCGCCCGTACACCACACTGCAGACTTTATGATGGATGAGAAATCGTTTGTAACTGGTGTGAAAGCGATACTGAATCTTACAGTAGACTATATGTATGCTGTTAAAAAATAAATGGAATGAATATCAAGACAAAAATAGCTGAAGCAGAGAAACGAATTCGTCCCTACTTGAGAGAAACTCCTTTGGAGTATTCTTATGTACTTAATAAAATGACAGGTAGTGAAGTTTACCTTAAGCTTGAAAACATTCAAGTCACTGGATCATTTAAAGCAAGAGGGGCACTGAATAAAATATTGCTGTTGGCGAAGTCCAACGAAAAAATTGTAACCGCCTCCACCGGAAATCATGGTCTGGGTGTTGCCAATGCTTTATCAGTAGTAAAAAGAGAAGGAACAATTTACCTACCGAAAAATGCTTCTGTGGCCAAAGTAGAAGCCATAAAAATGCGGGGAGTTCCAGTAGAATTTTATGGTGAAAGCGGTGAAGAAACAGAGCACTATGTGCGGAAGCTTTCTGAAACAACAGGCCAAATCTATGTATCACCTTACAATGATGAAGATGTTTTGGCAGGGCAGGGAACGATTGGAGTAGAACTTCTTCGGCAACTTCCGGAGATGGATGCGGTATTTATTTCAATTGGAGGCGGAGGCTTAATAGGAGGAATCGCATCCTATCTCAAAGGCGTCAATCCAAAAATCGAGGTGGTCGGTTGCTTGCCAGAGAATGCTCCGGCTATGTATGAATGTATTAAGGCCGGTAAAATTATAGAGGTACCGGAAAAGCCAACCCTTTCCGATGGAACCGCTGGAGGAATAGAACCGGGGTCAATCACGTTCGGTATTTGTCAGCGATGTGTGGATTCCTATATCACCGTTACCGAAGAAGAAATAGGCACTTCTATGAAATTGGTGATCAAATACCATCATCAGATCATTGAAGGTTCCGCGGGTGTGGCCGTAGCGGCTTTGATTAAAGAGAAAGAACGATTCAAAGGAAAGAGGGTGGCCATCATTATTTGTGGAGGCAATGTGAGCGAAGCAGTTTTAAAAAGTTTAATTTGTAATTGAAATGTTAAAACCAATTTCACTTTCTGAGATAAAAGGGATTATCCATAATAACCCTATTGCAGATCTTATTCAAACTATTGAAGATGGATTTGTTATGTACTCCCAAAAAAAAGTGATCGTTCCTCCGGTTGGCTATTTGGGTTTCAAAAACCCTCCGGGTGATGTACATATTAAGTATGGTTACATAGAAGGAGACGATTATTACGTCATTAAGATCGCTTCCGGTTTTTATAAAAATGCGGAGATCGGATTGCCCACAGGCAATGGGATGATGTTGCTCTTTAATCAAAAGACGGGGGCAACACTTTCTATTTTATTAGACGAAGGTTACCTCACGGATATTCGGACTGCGGCTGCCGGAGCGGTTGCCGCAAAGTACCTCGCCCCGTCTAAAGTTGCTTGCATAGGAATCGTGGGCACCGGCATGCAAGCTAGATTGCAGTTGGAATATCTAAGGCCAATTACCAATTGTCGCAATGTCGTGGTATGGGGAAGGAGCGAGGATAAATTGAAATCCTTTAAAGCAGATCCATCGCTAAAGGATTTTTCTATTACCACCACAACAGAGATTAATGTTTTGACTGGCAAGTGTAACCTCATTGTAACCACCACCCCATCAAGAAAAGCGCTGGTGATGGCTGCCCATATTCACCCCGGTACACACATCACAGCCATGGGTGCCGATGCCGATGGGAAACAAGAGATCGATCCGCTGGGCTTTGAAAAGGCAGATATCATTGTTGCCGATAGTAAAGACCAGTGTATTGATCATGGAGACTTGAGTTATGCTGTCCGTGATGGAATAATTGATCCGGACAAGATCATCGAGTTAGGGGATGTGATACGCAATAAAAAATTTCAACGGAAGAATGATCAGCAAGTTACGATTGCTGATTTAACCGGTGTTGCCATTCAGGATATTCAGATTACCAAGTATGTCTATTTAATGCTGGCGAAAAAATAAAATCTGGAATGAAAAGTGCCCGCACATCCCACACCCGATTTTATGATTGATGAAAGAGGAATGCTTACAGGCTTGCGGGCCATGTTAAATGTTACGATGGATTATATGTATAGGCCTTCGGGCAAAATCAAAGTGACCAAATAGGGATGACCAGAGAAACCCCCAAGGAACTT
Source organism: Bacteroidia bacterium (assembly GCA_031401775.1). Classification (GTDB taxonomy): domain Bacteria; phylum Bacteroidota; class Bacteroidia; order Cytophagales; family Cyclobacteriaceae; genus ELB16-189. Next base: position 3,448 of record JANNRV010000063.1, read on the forward strand.
TTTGAAAAAGGATATATCACCCAGGAGCAGTTCAACAAAATTGAAATTATCTCTTCGGGCAAACTAGTCTCCGTCTTCTATGAGCTGAGATCGCTTTTGTATTTGGGCGTTATGCTATTTACGGCCGGGGCCGGAATACTCATCTACTTAAATATAGGTGAGTTGGGGCACCTACTCAGCATCATCGCTCTAAGCTTATTGACTATTGCCTGCTTTTGGTATGTTATCAATCGTGCGGCAGATTATTCACACGAGCGGGTAAAGCCTCCAACGCCTTACTATGATTACATCGTCTTGCTCGGAAGTCTGCTTTTAATTGCCGTTCAGGGTTATCTGGAATTTCAATATGGTTTTCTGACCGATAACCTTGGCTACAGTACGTTGCTCACGGCAGCGTTCTTTTTCTTTATCGCCTACCGATTGGATCATGTGGGAATTTTGTCCTTGGCGATTACAGCATTTGCTTCCTTTTGGAGCATCAGCGTGTCGCCCCAAAAATGGTACAGCGGGGATTTCTTTTCTGGATCACACCTTTATAAGACAGCCATCATTTTTAGCATAGGCCTGGGAATAATTGCAGTAATCTTAGATAGGAAATCGATTAAGAAACACTTTACGTTTACGTATCTCAATTTCTGTACACTTATTTTTTTTGTAGGAGCTGTTACGGGATTGTTCGATGGAGCTTGGGGCATCTACGTTCTGTTGATTTATGCTGGTTGCGCTTTTGCCTACTATGCGGCCCGATGGGAGAAATCGTTCCTATTTTTTCTTTATGCATTTGTGGCAGGCTACATTGCAACCACCTACCTGTTGGCCGAAACAATTTTTGCTAACGGAGCCGAAATCTGGTTTCTCTATTCCATCGCCTCCTGTGGAGGATTTATCTACTTTATTATCAAATATAAAAACCACTTTAAGCAGGAAGCATGAGCAGTGCCTACAACGAAAGTTTGGTGTATAATCTGGAGGTTATTGAACAATCCAAAAGATGGTTTAAACATGACTTTATTGAAAAGCCTCAATTGGAAAGTATTCTGAATACCTATTCAGCTCCTTTTTATCACCCGAATTTCTTAATTCGAATATTGCTTTTTGTTGCTACACTAATTGCATTGTCTGGCGCAACAGGATTTTTTGCTTTAATAGTAGCGGACATTGGGGAAGACGCAATCTCTATTGCCTGTATTATTTATGGAATCGTTTCGTTCTTCGTCCTGGAGAAATTATTCATTGGTAATAATCACTACAAGTCGGGAATAACGGAAGCCATTTTATATCACTCATGCGGATTCACTATTGGCGGTCTGGCCGGTATTAGTGATTTTGATAATGCACACATTATTCTTTGGAGTTGCCTGATAGTATTTGCATTTTCCTCCATTCGCTATTTGGACTTACTCTGTACATTGGCAGCTACATGTTCTTTTGCCGGAATTTTATTTTTTGAATTCTATACCATCGGAGGCATCTTTCAGCAAATCATTCCCTTTGTATTTATCGGAGGGTTTACGCCCATTTATTTTTTGGTTAAGAAACTAAAGCAGCGAATTGATCTAAGGTTATGGAGAAACAATCTGCTGATCGTAGAATCAATAAGCTTGTTGTTTATTTATGCAGCCGGAAATTATATGGTGGTTCGCGAACTTAGTGTTAGTTTGATGAATCTTGAAATACCGGAAGGAGGAGATATCCCCTTCGCGGTTCTATTTTATGCACTCACCGGATTTATCCCCTTGGCGTACCTATACGTTGGAATAAGGAATAAGGACATTGTTTTATTGCGGGTTAGTCTTATCGTGTTAGCTTTTTCTGCTTTTACGTTTAAATACTATTTCAGCTTAGGTCATCCTGAAATTACGTTAACCTTGACAGGAATTGTCCTCATTGGAACTGCCATAGCATTGATGCGGTATCTTAAAACGATGCGAAATGGATTTACAGGGGAGAATATCTTGTCGGAGAAATGGGGAAGTATGAATGTCGAGGCATTTGTCATTTCTCAAACCATGGGAGGCAATCAACCCAACGTAGAACGGCCTGATATGCCGGGCGGTGGAGCTTCCGGTGGTGGTGGTGCGAGCTCCGGTTTTTAAATTATCTTTCAGGATAAACACAGAATGACCACCGCCAAGTCACCTGCAAAAATCGGACTCTTTACGAGCACTACGTTGGTGGTTGGCAATATGATTGCTTCAGGAGTTTTTCTGCTTCCTGCAACACTGGCGGCTTATGGAGGAATAGGTTTACTGGGTTGGATCGGTTCTTCAGCGGGAGCTATCGTTCTGGCGCTCTTATTTAGTAAACTAAGCAAAAGGATTCCTAATGCCTTGGGTGGGCCATATGCTTATACCCGTGCTGGTCTGGGAGATTTTGGCGCTTACCTGGTAGCATGGGGCTACTGGATTTCAATATGGTGTACCAACGCTGCCATTGCAGTTGCGTTTGTAAGTTATCTGACGGTATTTTTCGAGGTTCTTAAAACTAATTCTTTTCTGGCGCTAGGCACAGGCCTTTCTGCGATTTGGTTACTGACCTGGGTCAACACGAGGGGAATTAAAGAAGTAGGCTGGGTGCAAAAGATTACTACGGTTTTAAAAATCACACCACTTCTCTTGGTAACAATCATGGGTCTTTTTTATATTGACTTTAATAATTTTACACCTTTCAACATCAGTTCGGTATCCAACTTTTCGGCCATTACGGCCACCGCTACACTTACGTTATTTGCTTTTTTGGGCTTAGAAAGCGCCACCATTCCGGCCGGAAACATTCATGAACCCGAGAAGACTATTCCACGGGCTACCATGATTGGAACTGTCATTACCATTTTTATTTATGTATTAAGTTCTACTGTAGTAATGGGAATGATTCCAGCTGCAGAATTAAAAAATTCCAATGCACCTTTTGCGGATGCCGCGGCCATTATTTGGGGCGATACAGCCCGCTACTGGGTAGCAGCTGGAGCCATTGTTTCAACGCTAGGGGCACTTAATGGATGGATTTTATTACAAGGCCAAATGCCAATGGCAGCAGCACGAGATAAGCTGTTTCCGGTGATATTTAATAAGGAAAATAACAAAGGTGTACCTGCAGTTGGGATCATCATTGGAAGTGTACTCATCTCCGGGCTGATGATGCTAAACCTCACAAGTGGATTAAACGATACGTTTACATTCATGATATTGATGACTACCCTGACGGTATTGATTCCCTATCTTTTTTCCGCCACCTCTTATGCCATCATGATACTTCAAAATAAATTCTGGAAACGGGATCTCGTTAGTCAATTAGTAATAGCCATTCTAGCCTTTTTGTTTTCACTATGGGCCGTTTTAGGTTCAGGTCAAGAGACAGTGTATTGGGGGTTTATAGCTATTTTTTCGGGGATTCCTTTTTATGTTTGGATGAAAAGAGCACAGTGAAAAGCTTGCAGCTCGGATCAGTCCAAAAAAATGTGGAATCCTTTACGTGAAGAAATTTTAACAGCATGAAGACCACTTATCAATCTGAATCAGGGAAAATTAAATCTGTTTTTATTAAAAACATTCAAAATGCTTTTGTGAATGAAGAGATAGTATCCAATCAGTGGAAGGCATTGAATTATTTAGACAAGCCTGATCTATCAAAAGCAGAAGAGGAATATAAAAAGTTTGAAGTGTTACTAAGAAGTGAGGGAGCAGAGCTACACTACTTCCCTCAAGACAGCACGGTATCCATGGACTCTGTTTATTGTCGGGATGCGGCCATCGCTACAGATGCCGGTGTGATCATTTGTAATATGGGGAAACCGGCACGGGCCAATGAACCCGAAGCAGAACGAAAAGCATTTGAAAAAAAGGGCATAAAGATCTTGGGAAACATAAAGACACCCGGAACTGTTGAAGGAGGAGATGTGGCGTGGCTTGATGAGAAGACACTGGCGGTAGGACATACGTATCGCACTAACCATGAAGGTATAGAGCAGCTAAGAGCATTATTGAAACCAATAGGAGTTAATGTGATCAGCGTTCCACTTCCTCATTACAAAGGACCCTCTGATGTTTTTCATTTGATGTCGATTTTAAGTCCGGTAGATAAAAATCTAGCCGTGGTCTATTCTCCCTTAATGCCCATTGTGTTTCGTCAGGAACTTTTAATGCGTGGTTACGAGTTGGTAGAAGTGCCAGACAGTGAGTTTGACGGCATGGGCTGTAATGTGTTGGCGATTGCTCCGCGAAAATGCCTGATGGTGAAGGGCAATCCGAAAACAAAAGCAGGCCTTGAAAAAGCAGGATGTACAGTATTGGAATATGAAGGCGTGGAGATCAGCGTGAAAGGTGGAGGTGGCCCAACTTGTCTGACAAGGCCAATGGAAAGAGAAGCATAGATTTTGGGGAGCGCTTCGCCCTTTCTCTGCAAATCCTCGCGATAAACGACTATTAGTTTTACTTTACATATTAACCTTAACCCTAGACGTCATCAAAAAATTTGAAATACCCGCCTACTACCGTTCTTCCATCACCGGAAGAATAAAGGAATCCCGAAGACTCAAGGATTTACGTAAACAGGATTTTTCTCCTACCGTCCTTGACTTTGGCCCCGTGCAATTCATCCTAGCGCGTCATTTTGGATTTTGCTATGGAGTAGAAAATGCCATTGAGATTAGCTACAAAGCGATTGAAGAAAACCCTGATAAGAAAGTTTATCTCCTCAGTCAGATGATTCACAACCAGGAAGTGAATAGTGATCTGCAAAGCAGGGGGATACAATTTATTATGGATACGGATGGCTCTCAATTTATACCATGGGAGAGCATCAATAAAGAAGATGTGGTGATCATTCCAGCCTTTGGGACAACACTGGAAATGGAGCACATGCTTTTAGATAAAGGCATAGAAGTGCAGAAGTATAATACGACTTGTCCTTTTGTAGAGAAGGTTTGGAACAGGGCTGAAAAACTGGGGAAAGAAAAATATACGGTGATCATTCATGGGAAACCGAAGCATGAAGAAACGCGGGCTACATTTTCACACAGTGCCCATGATGCGCCTTCAGTGATTGTTCGCGATATGGATGAGGCAGTACGATTGGCTGCTTATGTTCATGGCAATAAGTCGAGAGAAGAATTTTATGAAGAATTTGCCTGGCAATTCTCAGAAGGTTTTGATCCGGCACGTGATTTACAGCGAGTAGGAGTTGTCAATCAAACCACCATGTTGGCAACTGAAACACAGGCTATAGCCGATTACTTCAAACAGGTAATGCTGGAGAAATATGGGGCTGAGCAGCTGAAAGAGCACGTTGCAGATACGCGTGACACGCTATGCTATGCCACCAACGACAATCAAGATTCAACCTATCAATTGCTTGAGACAGGAGCCGACTTGGCGATTGTAGTCGGAGGGTACAATAGTTCGAACACATCGCATATCGTGGAGTTGTGCGAACGCAAATTTCCAACTTACTTTATCAATTCAGAGAAGGAAATTATTTCAAGAGAAGAAATTCACCACTATGACTATCCTCATAAGCAGCATAAAGTTTCCATGAAATTTCTTCCGATAGGCAATCAGGTAAAAATAGTTCTTACGAGTGGTGCGTCATGTCCGGATACACTGGTAGATAGAGTGATGCTCAGGGTGCTGAATTTTTTTGAAGGAACAAAATCGGTTGAAGAAATTTTAAACAGGTAAGTAGCTGTACGTTTACCGATGGCTGGTAATCTTACCGCTAGCAGGGAATGATAAAAAGAAAGATTCATGGCATTCTGACTTATTGCATTGCAGCAGTTTGGCTGGTAAATGGGCTTGTGTGTAAAATACTCGATCTGGTGCCACGGCATCAGCAAATAGTTGCAAGAATTTTAGGAGACAACTATTCAAGACCGTTCACATTTATAATTGGACTTTTAGAAGTAGGAATGGCTATTTGGATTCTAAGTGGCCGCCATACACGGCAAAATGCTGTTTTGCAAATCCTGATTATCGCGACAATGAACACGCTGGAGTTTTTTCTTGTTCCAGATTTATTGTTATGGGGGAAGATGAATTCTCTGTTTGCATTCTTATTTATTTTGGTCGTATTCGCCAGCGAATATTGGTTTGGTAATAAAAAGGAGCCAACTTAAATTATGATGTTTTCCTTCCTTAAAAATCATCCTTTTGTGGTTGAGGCTTTTTTTGAAAGTTCGCTAGTACTAACGTTTGCAATTCCAAAGGACCAACTACAAAATCTAATTCCGGAATGTTTAGCGCTAGATACATTTGAGGACAAGTGGGCTTTTGTAGCCATCGCCATGGTTCAGACTAAAGATCTAAGACCAAAGGGGTTCCCCAAATTTATGGGCAACGACTTTTATTTGATCGGCTATCGGGTGTTTGTAAGATATACAACCCGTGCAGGTAAGAATCTAAGAGGGTTACTTATTCTTAAATCTGAAACCGATAAAAAGAAAATGGAATTTTTGGGCAATATTTTTACCCATTACAACTACACAACAACTGACATCACTAGAAACTCAGACAGTGAATCAACGGAAATATACTCCGCCAAATCTAACTTTAACATCAAGATTAGTAATTTGGAAGAGGAAGTTTCTTTGCCAAAAAATTCGCCCTTTACAGACTGGAAAGAGGCGAGGCGGTTTGCAGGGCCACTACCGTTTACTTTTACGTATAATCGTGAGACACAAGAAGTTTTGATTATTGAAGGTGTAAGACAAAATTGGATACCAAGACCTGTGAAAGTTATTAGTTATAGATTTTCGTTTTTAAGTTCTCTTAACCTTGCTAATCCTGTTTTGGCAAATGCCTTCAGCATTAATGATATTCCCTATTACTGGAAGAAGGGTAGAATAGACCTCTGGAAGAAATGAGAAAGCCATTTCAAGGAGTGTTAAATATTATACGCTTTAATTGGCATTTTTATGTCCTGTCGATGGTCTTGGTTTTCATTGCTGTTCTATTGGCTCGTTACCTGGGTAGCTCAGCACAACGAATTTTATATTTTTTTTGCATGTTAATTTCAGGATCAATTATCCTTTCATTAGTGACATCACTTTACGTTTATGATCTATCTGGGCTGTACAACTTGAAATGGATTGATCAACAAAATACGGAAACAGTAGTTATAAATATTAATGCCGGATTTGACGAAACAAGTGCCTTGTTAACAAAGAAATTCAAGAATGCTGAACTTATTGCCCTTGATTTTTATGATCCCAAAAGGCACACCGAAATTTCAATCAGACGGGCAAGAAAGGCATATCCACCGTTTCCTAAGACAAAGCAGATAGATACCTCAACCCTGAGCATGGCAGACAATTTTGCAGATAAAATATTTGTGATTCTTTCCGCTCACGAGATACGGAATGAAGTTGAAAGGCTACTCTTTTTCAAAGAACTAAAAAGAGTATTAAAGCCAACCGGAGAAATATACCTTACTGAACATTTGAGGGATGTTGCCAATTTTATGGCTTACAATGTTGGCTTCTTTCACTTTCATTCTAAAGACTGCTGGATGGAGGTAATTAAAGGTGCGGGACTAGAAGTCAAAAAAACAGTACACCTCAATCCTTTTATTTCGACCTTTATTCTTGAAAAAAATGGAAGTACATCTTAAACTAATCGGTATTTCATTAGTAGCCTTAGCTGCAATTCATCTCATATTTCCAAAGCATTTCAATTGGGAAAATGAACTAGCATCACTAAGTTTAATGAACCGGCAAATGATGAAGGTTCATACTTTTTTCATTGCGTTTACAGTTTTCCTTATGGGTTTGCTTTGTTTGTCATCGGCTGACGAACTCGTTAATACAAACCTTGGACGAAAAATGTCATTAGGATTGGGAATATTCTGGACTGTCAGATTAATAATTCAATTCTTTGGCTATTCATCAGTCCTTTGGAAGGGCAAGAAATTTGAGACCAGTATGCACATTTTGTTTTCCCTTTTTTGGACTTATTTAAGTGTTATCTTTTTGGTGATCTATTTTGGTTGACTATAAACACTATGGATTTTAGTCTGACGAATTACCTAATCTGGGATAAGAGCAACAGAAATCAATTTAAATTTGAGCTTATTCTAACAGAGCATGCTGCGCGCAATTCCTTTTCTTTGTTTTATATCGAGTGCTGTGTATGCTCAGCAGAATAGAGCCACTGATTCCGTTCGTACGTTATCTGAATTGGTAGTACAAGCCTATCGCAATGACCGTCCTTTATCAGAAGTCCCAGCTTCCATCGGCTATATTTCCCTGAAGGACATTGAAGGACTCAACAACACCTCTCTGCTTCCTGTTGTGAATACGATGCCCGGTGTTCGAATGGAAGAGCGTTCTCCTGGCAGCTATCGCTTTGCAATAAGAGGTAGTTCGTTGCGATCTCCTTTTGGTGTACGTAATGTTAAAATTTATTGGAATGGGTTGCCGCTGACTGATGGCGGTGGTAACACCTATCTTAATCTTCTTGATTTTAACTCGGTCAATAATATTGAAATCATCAAAGGGCCGGGAGGAAGCCTATACGGAGCAGGTACGGGAGGGGTCGTGTTGATCAACAGCACGAACCAAAGAAAAGAATTGGATTTTGTCGCGCTTGCCGGCAGCTATGGATTGCAACGGTATCAAATTGGTGGTGAACTATTTTCAACAATGAAAACAACGGTACATACACAACTTGCTTATCAACGTTCAGACGGATACCGTGAGCAGACACGAATGGAAAGACTAGCCTTGAATGTAGGCGCTACTACTGCCCTTACTAAAAAGAGTACCTTATCAATCAACTTATTTTCAACTGGACTTTTTTATGAGACTCCTGGTGGACTTACCCTTTCTCAATTTGAGAGTGACCCGAAGCAGGCCAGACCAGCCACTCAAACTCAACCGGGTGCAGTCGGGCAAAAGGCATCGGTAAAAAATGCTACAACCTTCCTGGGACTGCAATATGAAAACGCATGGAATGAACGTTGGTCTACGAACGTGGGAATTTATGGCTCCATTACCGATTTTAAGAACCCCGCAATTCGTAACTATGAAACGCGTAAGGAAAAAAATTTGGGAAGTCGTGTTGATTTGCAATATAAATTTGGTAGCGAAATCTGGAAAGGTAAGTTTACACTAGGCGGTGAGTACCAGTATTTTTTTTCACCAGTCTACAATTATGAAAACCTTCAGGGTGAAGTTGGTAATCTTCAATATCAAGATGATATAAAGGCAAACCAGGGACTACTTTTTGTTCAAACAGAATTTGGCTTACCCAAAAATTTCTTTGTAACCGTTGGTGCTAGTGCTGGTTTCCTGAAATACAATTTTGTGCGTCAATCCAATGCTCCTCCGGAAACAGAAGAACGTAACGTTGACCCGGAAATTTCTCCAAGGGTTGCTCTGCTCAAAAAAATAGGAGAGCAGTTATCAATTTATGGAAGTATAAGCGAGGGGTTTTCTTCGCCTACCCTGGCAGAGGTAAGACCTTCAGCGGGAACCATAAATACTTCCTTGAATGCCGAGCGATGTACAAACTATGAATTGGGAACCCGTTCTGGTTTTTTTAAAAGGACTCTTACCATCGACCTTACGGCATATCACTTTCAATTGAAAGAGGCTATCGTCATTCGCCAGGCACCAGATGGAGCGGAATACTTTGTTAATTCGGGGGGCACCTCTCAAAAAGGAGCAGAAATTGCTGTCTTGTGGAATCCGGTTCTTGTTCAAAATCGATTTCTAACGGCATTTAAACTATGGGCTAGTTATACTTTAAATAGTTATCAATTTAGAAATTACATGCAAGACACGGAAGATTTTTCGGGGAATCAACTAACAGGAACATCACCAAATATCGCAGTGGGTGGAATAGATTTGACAATGAAGTGCAAAATTTATTTCAGCGCTATGCTCACCTATACGGATCATATTCCATTAAATGATGGCAACACTCAATATGCAAGCTACTTCATCTTATTAGGCGCAAAAGGGGGATATAAATTTAATTTAAATAAGAAGCTTCCTTTAGAAGTTTTTGGAGGAGTTGAAAATCTCCTGGATGCAAGCTATAGTCTTGGCAATGATCTCAATGCAAGCGGAGGTGGGTACTATAATGCAGCAGCTGGAAGAAACTTCTATCTAGGGTTGAGGGCGAAAATCTTGAAAGAAAGTCAATGATTCTTGATACAACTAAAGTCTTTCTAGGAGTTCCTCCACTTTATTCCACAGCCTACAGCTTTGGTCTTTGTAGTAGTAACTGACTTGCCATTCAGGAGTGCATTAATAGCATCTTCAACGTATTTTTTTGAAACAGATGAAGCATCGCGGGCGCTGTCATCAATAGCACCGATGTAGGCAACGTTAAGATTTTCATCCTGTTTAGACAGAACATAAACGTGGGGTGTATTGGTGGCGCCATAAGCCTTCGCTACCGATTGGCTTTCATCAATAAGGTAAGGAAATTCATACCCTTTTTTCTTAGCTACCCTTACCATTTCTTCATACGAATCTCCGGATGAAACGTTAGCATCGTTAGAGTTAATAGCGATGACAGGAAATCCCAATGGTGCATATTTTTTGTTCAGGGCTTGTATGCGGTCATTATAGGCTTTTGAATAAGGGCAGGTATTGCAATCAAAAATAACAATGAACCCTTTTGCATTTTTGAAACTACTTAAAGAGATCATTTTCCCATCCACATTTTTTAAATTAAAATCGACAACGGCATCACCAATTTCATAACCATCTTTTATAGGGCTACCAGCAAAAAATAGTAGCAGGCCAAACGCAAAAAATAATGTTCTGATTGTTTTCATACTGTAATGGTTATTTAACTTCTTCGATAAATTTTTCAAGGTCTCCGGCATGCATCTCTCGTTCAACAAATTTTCTTTTACCAGTGATCGTGTTGATGAAGAGCGTTGATGGCAAAGCTCCGGACCAGCTTTTATCTATCTTATTAATCCAGGAATTGGGATCGCGTTCATCTAAAATCACTACTTGAGACTGGACTTTTTTGCGTGCTATGAATTTGTAAACTTTTTCGGGGTTTGCATCCAGATCAATATCCATGCTCACCAGGATAACTTTTGCATCTTTTCGGTCTTGATTCAGTGTTTCAAACAGCGGCAGTTCCTTGACACAGGGGGCACACCAGGTTGCCCAAAAGTTAATTACCTTTATTTGATCTGATTTTTCTTCAATAAGAGTCTGAAGTTGAGAAAGCTTTATAAGTTCAGCCGGCTGAGCCTTACTGACGATAGACACAATAAGGAAGACTAAAACGAAAGGGAATACTCTAAACATTACTTCAAAACGTAAATTCGGTGCTGCAAGTTAGCAAACTGGACCTATTTTTGGGGGAATAAGCTGCATGTAAGAATGAAGTACGAAATTTACAAAAAGGGTTAAGATTCAAGCACTTACTAAATCTCCAAGAAAAGCGGGAAATAGAAATCCACAAAAAACAGTACTTATCCACATTAACAGACTGTTATTGCTTAGTAATTTGATATTCAATAAGTTACATGCAATTTGGTGAAGCCATTATTTGTGGACAACTAAAAATGACCTAAAGTTGATTGTGCTAAAGCATGGAATATAAAGGTCAGATTCTCAGCAGAATAGAGGAGCAAAATTCAAAGATTTCTGATGAACTTTCGCCAAATTAAGGAAACCTGCATCTACTTTTTTGACCTGGAATCGGCCAGAGAATTCTACCATATAAAGTTGGAGTTGCCGATTATCAGCTATGTCAAGGGCAAACACATCTTCTTTCGTGCAGGCACTTCTGTGCTTCTTTGCTTCAACCCTGACGATTCAAGAACAAAGCAAAGCCCTCCAGGTCACTATTCCGTGGGAAAGTATCATTTTGCGTTTGAAGTTGCCAGAGAGGAATACGAGTTGCACAAAACGAAAGTGCTTGAGAAGGGAATTAAGATTATTGATAAGGTAGTTTGGGAAACTGGTCAGGAGTCATTCTACTTCGAAGACCCGCAGGGAAATATGGTAGAGATAGTACCGGCTGGAATCTGGGGATAACTATTTGAAGACAAATTTGAACTCCTTTCGCAATGCTCCTTGCTTTAACGTTATCGTCTCCGACATATCAACCTGCTTGAACCATTCCTGATAATCATTGTATTGAATGCAGTCATTAAGTAACTCCTGATTGCGCATTATTTTGATGATCTTGTGCCGGTCAAAAGAATCCCAAAATACCTGCTTTTGATCCTCGGGAAGGGATGAAATCCTCACAAATTCAATTCCTTTGTAGTTCTCAATGTGCGCTTTCATAAATCAAGGGATATATCCTTTAATTTCACTTGGACTACTTTTGTAACCGAAAGTTTACTCACCTAATAACAGGCCTACTAAATTCAATTACTATGAATCAACAGAAAATGTACGCATATGGGCTGATCATTGGATTTTTGCTTTGCCAATGTGACCAGCAAGCTTCATCCCAAGCAGGGTTGAATCGACCGGGGCTTTATGAAAAGGAGGAGTTTAAGAATTATTGGTATGCCGGTAAGGCAGAGGTCAACAGTTACACACTTGATCAGGCTCGCTATGGAGAAAATCGGTCAGGTAAAGCGATGTTAATTTTTGTTACCGAGGATTTCTCAATGAAGAAACAAGTAAAATTGGATGAACCTGAGAAAGCAGGAGATGATAAGATAAGTGTGTTAAAGATGAATTTCACCAAGAATTTTGTCACGGGTATTTATCCTTATTCAATGATGCTCTCTGTTTTTACTCCAATAAGTCGGAATCAATTTCCAAACTCGTTGAAAGTTAGCATGAGTTCCCAGGAATGGTGTGGTCATGTGTTTTCACAAATAAACCTAGCAAAAGAAAAATACAATGTTGAAAGCTATTCCTATTTTGAGCAGGAAGGGGATTTTAAATTCTCACTTAGTAAAATATTTTTGGAAGATGAATTATGGAATCTCATCCGGCTTGATCCGGAAAATCTTCCAGAAGGAAAGTTTAAACTGATTCCGGGATTGTTTTACACCCGATTAAAGCACGCTGACCTTAAAGCGTTGGAAGTAACGGGTGCGATATCCAATGAAGGCAATGATTTGAAATACACGATTACATGGCCAGATCGCAAACTCTCGATTCTTTATCAAAAGAAATTTCCTCATCAAATCATGGGCTGGGAAGAAGAATTTGAAGAATGGGGCAAGCCTGCTCACACAAAGGCCAAGCTGGACAAAACATTATACATTGATTATTGGAAGAGGAATAAAAATGAGAATCACTCCTTAAGAGATTCACTAGGCCTGTCCCCTAACAATTACTAGAGTATAAATACAATCGAAGATAATCCCATGATCAAGAATCAAAGCATCAAGTTTTCCATACCTAAAGCGACAACCTATCTGAATTGTGCGTACATGTCTCCCATCCTTAAAAGTGTGGAGAAGGCTGGGGTAAAAGCAATTGCTAGCAAGCGAAACCCAGCATTAGTTTCTGCTGAAGACTTTTTTACCAATACAGAATTGTTGAGAAAGGAATTTGCAACGCTGATTCATGCCAAGGACCCAAAGCGAATTGTAGTGATCCCCTCTGTTTCGTACGGCATTGCTAATGTGATACACAATTTGAAAACTAATGCTACTGAAAATATCATTATAGCGGCAGAACAATTTCCAAGTAATTATTATCCTTGGCATCGATTGTCACAGGATACCGGTGTGAAAATTAAAATTATTCAGCCCCCTTTAGAGTTTGTCAATCGAGGCAAAGAATGGAATGAACGACTTCTTGAAGCGATTGACAAGAATACATGTGTAGTGGCGTTAGGAAATGTGCATTGGGCAGATGGGACAAAGTTTAATTTGAAAGCAATTCGTAAACGTACTAGGGAAGTAGGAGCGCTGCTGGTGATTGACGGCACACAATCTGTTGGAGCACTTCCTTTTGATGTCGATTCTTTACAGCCGGATGCCTTAGTTTGTGCAGGATACAAATGGTTGATGGGCCCCTATTCGATAGGCCTTGCTTATTATGGTGAGTATTTCGATCAGGGTAAGCCGATTGAAGAAAGCTGGATAAACAGGATTGAAAGTGAGAACTTTGCCGGGCTCGTCAATTATCAGGATGGCTATCAGAAAGGAGCTTTGCGTTATGAGGTAGGCGAACACAGTAATTTCATTCTTGTTCCCATGATGCTTGAAGCATTGAAACAAGTCAACCGTTGGAAGCCGGAAAATATCCAGGAGTATTGTAAAAAAATAACACAGTTACCCATACAGAAACTTAAGGATGCCGGCTTTTGGATTGAAGATGACGATTATCGAGGACATCATTTGTTTGGAATCAGGTTCCCAAAAACCTTTGATGTCGAAAAACTTAAGGTTGCTTTGCAAAAAAAAAAGATAGCGGTTTCATTTCGTGGTGATTCTATCCGTGTGGCACCTCATGTCTATAATCAGGAAGCTGATCTAATGAAACTCGTAAAAGTTTTAACTGCCTAAATCTCTTGTCAACTTCTAAGCGCGGATACTTTATTGGTGGTATTTTCATATGTCTTTTAGGAGCTGTCTGCTTTTCAACCAAAGCCATTTTTGTAAAGATGGCCTACAGAGACACTACTGTTGATGTAGCAACCTTGCTGGCGTTACGGATGATTTTTTCATTGCCTTTCTTCGCGATTTCTGCATTTACTTTTTCCAACCAAAAAGAAAACATACGTTTCAATGGTAAACAATGGTTAAGTGTAGCACTGATTGGTTGCCTCGGCTATTATATCAGCAGCCTGCTGGATTTTTCCGGGCTGCAATATGTTTCGGCTGGGATAGAGCGCCTTATTCTTTTTGTTTATCCTACTCTGGTGCTCATCATGTCTGCCCTTTTGTTTAAGGAGAAGATAACACTACGACAGTGGACTGCTGTGATTGTAACATATATAGGATTGGCACTGGCATTTGTCAGTGAAATCAGTTTTCAAACAACACAATCAGATCATTTTTACCTGGGATCTGCCATGATTTTAGCATGCGCCTTTACCTATGCCGGTTACATTGTCGGAAGCGGGAAACTCATTCCGTTGGTAGGTGCTGCGAAATTCAACAGCTACGCCATGAGCTTTGCTTCCATGGCGGTCTTGATTCATTTTTATATAGTAAGCAATCAATCCTTGCTCTACCTTGAGCCCATGGTTTATCTCTATAGCTTTTTGATGGCAATCTTATCAACAGTAATTCCCTCTTACTTGGTGGTGGAGGGTATTAAACGCATTGGCTCTAACAATGCTGCGATAGCCGGAAGCATTGGACCGATCTCCACAATATTTCAAGCCTATATTTTTCTGGGTGAATCGGTGTCAATGATTCAGATTCTGGGGACAGTATTAATTTTGGTGGGGGTTCTTTTGATTAGTTTGAAAAAAAGTAGTCCGGATGTAATTGCTAATTAAAGATTTAATTCTCGCTAACGACAACAGCCAATTTCTTTCCATCAGTACTTACAGCAAGGCGTGACACTTTTTTTAAAACCTCACCCCCCGATTTAATAGGTATTGCCTTCCATTCTTTATTTTTTTCAGGATTGCAGTAGAAAAGCTTTTCACCATCACTTGTTAAGATCCACTGATCGGATGTCCAGGTAATATCCTCTCGTCCTGGAAGAGCAGATGCAACAGTTGAAACCGTCATGGTTTTAGAATCAAGTTTTTTGATGAGCCACTCGCTGTCACTAACCTTATGTACAAAACTAATGGCAGATTGACCGGGAATTTTATGCAAAGAGCGGCCGATATTTTTGGCAATGATAGTATCCTCTTTCGTGGGTAATCTCAGGTAGTGAAGGGTATTTGGTTCGCCAAGAATAAACAAACCCAAATGACTGTTATCTGCCCACACGTGATAGCCAACAATCATATTGTCGATGATCACATAAGGTTCGCCACCACCTACCGGATACTTGCCTAAATCCTGTGCATCGTTGTCGCGCTGGATAATGCATGAGAGCGATTGCTGATCCGGTGTAAGTGTAGGAGAATACTCGCGCTCTTGAGTCTGCGTAATGGATGTGGTCTCCTTCGTTTTATAATTATAACTTTTGATATCCGATCGACCATCCTCATTGAAAGAGGCGTAATAAATGACAGGTTGTGTCGGGTGAATAAACGGTTGGCTGTCATACCCTTTATGATTGGTAATATTCACCGGGTTAGAGACAGAAATTTCACCTTTTTTGATTTTGAGATCAAAAAGATAAATCTCCGATCCCTCCTGGGCAAACAACGAACAAATTGAAACAGAGAAAAGTAAGGTGAGAAGGTTTTTCATGATGATGAATTTTAACTATTTCTTTGTTCTGTTTTAACAATCAAACGACATTTCAGATATTCTTGTCAAATATATTTATTATCCCATTGCCAAAGGCGAGAATACTACTAGTTCTGCTTGAATATCGGAGGAGGGCCATCAGCGAGATAGGGCTTGTAGACATGACCGTTTCTTCTCTTTTCAAATTCAGCTTTAGCAGCGACCCGAAGTTGTTCATTTTCAAAAGTGTCCACTATCGTCATGCCAAGCGCTTTTGCTGCATGCAACATTCCTTTGTGACCAATTGACATTCCGGCACAGGCAACTTCCGCCCAGGAATGCCAGGGGGCATTAGGCGCACCGGTGGCTGCTGTTACGCGAATGACTGGAACAATCCAACTCACATCGCCTGTGTCCGTTGATCCGCCTCCGGTTTCATTTGATGTTTCGCGAAAAGGGCCAATGTTTCCGTCCAATCCGATCTGTTCCACATTGCTTGCCTGTTGTATCTTTTTCGCAAAGGCTTGTTCATCTTCAGTAAAAGTTATGGGACCAAGTATTTCAAGGTTCTTGTGCATGTATTCTCCACCGGTACGATTAACGAGTATTTCATATGTGCCGCCTAGTAAAGTAACTTTAGATTCAACGCCTGCCATGGTGGCCGCACCTTTAGCCACTTCCTGAATGCGTTTATAGACTTCTTCCATCACCACCCTCTTTGAATCACGTATCCACAGCCAGGTCTTTGCGTATTCAGGAACAACATTAGGAACATCACCACCTTTTTGTATGACATAGTGCATACGCACACTGGGGCGAACGTGTTCGCGCAACATATTGACTCCATGTGTAAAAAGTTCAAGGCCATCGACTGCACTTCGACCATTCCACGGATCACCTGCGGCATGAGCCGCTTTCCCAAAAAACTCTATGTTGAGTTCAATCAATGCCGTTGAACTTTGAACAGCAGCTTCAGTATGTGTGCCAGGGTGCCAATCAAAACAAATATCCAGATCGTTAAACAATCCGGCTCTGGCCATGTATACTTTTCCGTTGCCTGATTCTTCAGCAGGTGTCCCAAAAAACTTAATCGTTCCTTTCAACTTTTCCAGTGCCAGCAATTCTTTTACGGCAATTGCTGCCGCAAGGCTTCCGACACCAAACAGATTATGACCGCAGCCATGTCCCGCTCCACCAATCTGAAAGACTTCTTTTGTAGGTTGTGCTTTTTGAGAGACACCAGGCAACGCATCAAACTCACCAAGAATACCAATGATCGGTTTACCCGAACCGTAGGTGGCAACAAAGGCCGTTGGTAGTCCGGCAACTCCTCGTTCAACTTTAAAACCCTTTGCCTCTGCAAAATCGGCCAGCGCTTTTGAGGATTTTGTCTCCAGAAATGCGGGTTCAGCATAAGCCCAAATCTGATCACTGAGTTTCGTCAATTCATCTTTTCGACCATCCACAGATTTAATGATTGCAGTTTTGTTAGGATTAATTTTTTTTGATTGTGCGTTATTAATGGATATAACGAAAAGCGCCATTAAGAGAAGAGTAAATCTTTTCATAAGTCAAGAATTAGATATGCAAGTCAATAAAATTGAGGAACATAAGTTCCTTATTTTTTCTTTAATAGCAAGAATAAGTTGTGTCTTTGTGATGAATGGGGAATAATACTATTCGCTACAGCAAATTTTTTACCGTCCATAATAGAGAATTGATAGCTTAAAAATACAACCTTCCTGAGCCCCTAAATTTTACATACTTTCAATTTCTTTATAATCCGATTCAATTAACTAATCCTAATTATACATATGAAGTACTTCTGTTTTCTTTTGATGCTAATAAGCCTGGTTTCCTTTGGTCAAATGCCTGCAGACAAGGCTTTGAAATCAATGAAGTGGCGGCCCATTGGCCCTGCCAATATGGGAGGCCGCACGACTGACATTGCCGGAGTGCCCGGAGACCCTAACACCTTTTATATTGCAGGTGCAGACGGAGGAATTTTTAAGACAATCAATGCGGGTGTAACAATGACACCGATCTTCGATGGTCAAAAGGCATTTTCTATTGGAACCATAGCAGTATCATCGTCTGATCCTGAAGTACTATGGGTGGGTACCGGAGAAGGTGATCCTCGTAATAGTGTTGGTTATGGCAATGGCGTCTATCGCTCAACTGATGGTGGCAAAACCTGGCAGCACCTTGGACTTGAAAAGACAGATCGCATAAAGCGTATCGCTGTGAATCCACAAAACCCGGACGCAGCTTGTGTATGTGCGATGGGCAGGGAGTGGGGCCCCAATCAGGAGCGCGGTGTTTTTCGCACCGTAGATGCAGGGAAAACATGGGAAAAGGTTTTGTACATCGATGAGAACACCGGTTGCTCCGATATAGCTATTGAGTGGAATAATCCTCGCATTATGTATGCGGGAATGTGGACGTTTAGAAGAAAGCCCTGGCGCTTTGATGATAGTGGAGAGAAGACAGCACTGTACAAAACAATTGATGGAGGAAAAACCTGGACAAAGATTTCTCATAAGAATGGCTTACCGGATAAACCCATGGCACGGATAGGAGTTTCTATCGCGCAAAGCCAGCCCAACATTGTGTACATGATTACTGAATTTAAGGATGGAGGCACTTTATTTCGTTCAGAAGATGGTGGTGACTCTTGGAAAATGGTGAATGATGATCGTGAGCTTAACTTCAGACCGTTTTATTATGCAGATGTTAAAGTCGATCCAAACAATCCGGATCATGTTTATACCCTCTCAGGCGGAATGAGTAAATCAACCGATGGAGGAAAAACATTTAAGTCAGTAGCGCGCGGTCAGCATGGCGATAATCAAGGGCTATGGATAGATCCCGGCAATTCAAATCACGTTTTGAGTGCAGATGATGGCGGCTTTCGTGTTTCTCACGATGGATTCAAAACTTTTGAGACAATCAACAACGTGGAGCTCTCCCAATTTTATCAGTTGTGGGTAGATGATCGTGATCCTTATTATTTGTATGGCGGCCTTCAAGACAATGGCACCTGGACAGGCCCCAGCAACTCCCTTCATCAAATTGGAATTTTAAAACGCGATTGGATTCAAGTAGCAGGAGGCGATGGCTATTATGCTGTTCCTATTCCCGGGCACGAGAATGAAGTCTATGCCAATCTTCAGGGAGGCGTGATCTTTCATGTAGATACCAAAACCGGAAATACACGGACCATTCATCCATACCCAAACAAGATAGGTTCGGCAGGTGACGGAATGGAATTGCATAAGTATCGCTTCAATTGGGATTCACCGATCCACATTTCTCCTCACGATCCGAATACTGTTTATACAGCGGGTAATGTTCTTTTCAAAAGTAAAGACAAAGGATATACCTGGGAAGAAATTAGCCCTGACTTGACAACTAATGATAAGTCAAAACAAAAAACTTCCGGTGGAGAAATCTATCAGGACAATACCGCTGCAGAATTTCATTGCACGATCTTAACCATAGCAGAATCACCTTTGAAAAAAGATGTGATCTGGTGCGGCACCGATGACGGTAATGTTCAATTGACACAAGATGGGGGTAAGACATGGAGCAAAATGACAATCCCCGGTCATCCGGCTTTCGGATGGGTTTCAAAGATTCATGCTTCAGAGCATGATGCGGGAACTGCATTTATTGCGGTGGATAATCATCGCCTTGATGACTACAAAGCACATGCTTACATGACCACCGATTTTGGAAAGACCTGGATAACGATCAGTAACGGATTGCCTGAAGATTGGCTATATGTAGTGAGACAGGATCCGCATAACTCTAATTTACTTTATGCAGGGATGGAGCACGGTGTGTTTGCTTCGTGGGATAAAGGCAAAGTGTGGACGAAGATCAATACTAATTTGCCTTCTGTTTCGGTGCGCGACTTGCGCGTTCAGAAACGTGAGCGTGATCTAGTAGTGGCAACACATGGCCGCGGAATTTGGATTCTGGATGATATCAGTGCAATCGAAAATTTTGGAACAATCGGTGGAAAAGAGTTGCATGTATTTCCATCA
>JANNRV010000064.1:0-2376 GCA_031401775.1 Bacteroidia bacterium
GATTTCGAAGGTGAGTTTGCTGGCATACCTGTTATTAAGTATGAATCTGCACTGCACGGTGAAGTGAAGAAGCCAGGTCTTGGCCCTTTGCATACAGAGTTTGACGAGAAGGGCAATGCCTACACTTCTTTCTTTGTGTCATCGGAGATTGTGAAGTGGAACGTGAAGACCCTTGAAGTTTTAGATAGAGTTCCTACTTATTATTCAATTGGTCACTTGTGTGTTCCTGGCGGGCCAACAAGCAAGCCACACGGTAAGTATGTAATTGCTTACAACAAAATCACGAAAGATCGTTACTTGCCTACAGGTCCTGAGTTAACGCAATCAGCTCAGCTATATGATATCTCCGGAGATAAAATGCAATTGCTTCTCGACTTCCCAACAACAGGTGAACCACATTACGCAGAAGCTATTCCCGCAAGTTTGATTGCACCAAATTCAGTCAAAATATTTAAGATAGAAGAGAACAATCACCCCTATGTAGCCAAAGGTGAGAAAGAGGCAAAGGTTGTTCGTAAAGGTAATGAGGTACACGTGTATATGACTGCCATACGTTCACATCTGGTACCTGATAATATTGAAGGTATCAAGATGGGCGATGTAGTCTATTTCCACGTCACCAACTTAGAACAGGATTGGGATGTGCCGCATGGCTTTGCTGTGAAGGGTGCTGCCAATGCAGAGATACTCGTGATGCCAGGTGAAACACAAACACTAAAGTGGACACCTGATGAGATTGGAGTAGTACCATTTTATTGTACAGATTTTTGTTCAGCATTACATCAGGAGATGCAGGGATATGCGCGCGTATCTCCTGCTGGTAGCAATACTCCAATTAAATTTTCTACAGGTGTAGTTGAGGAGACAGGCTCAAAGTAAGTAGGTTTCATAGTTTACAGGTTTGAGTAGGGCGCCTCGGCTTTGGGGCGCCTTTTTTCCAACTACACATGGAAATAGTAACACAATTAAAAAATGAAATCATTAAAACCAATTACAAGACTGGCGGTGGCGGTGTCTGCATTGGCACTCATCTCCGCCTACTTTGTTCCGCTTTGGCAGATACTCATGTGGGCTCCGCAATACCCGGAAGGACTTGAGATGAAAATATGGATCAATACTCTCAGCGGAGATGTAAAGACGATTAGTGCATTAAATCACTACATCGGCATGAAGACCATTGAGGTGAGCATGTTCCCTGAATTTGGATATATGATTTATCTGGTAGGCGGTATCATTGGCATTGGACTACTAACCAGTATTATCAATAAGCGCTTTATGCTCATCACCTTTCTGGCAGTGATTTTGGCGGCAGGTATTGGAGCCCTGATAGATTTCTACTTGTGGGGTTACGATTATGGACATAACTTAAACCCAGAAGCTCCGATTAAGATCGAAGGTATGTCTTACCAACCTCCGTTGATCGGAACAAAAATTTTGTTAAACTTCACCGCATTCTCTGGACCCGATATTGGTGGTTGGATTTTTATTGGAGTAGGTGCACTTCTTGGAGGTCTGGTATTTTATGAGTGGAGAAAAAGTAAATAAGATGATTTCGAATATTTTTATTTTTATTGGCGGCCTGGCGAGGCGCCACCGGGCTATTCGTTCCAAGCCACGCGAGGCGTGTGGGCTTTCCACTTCTATCCCTGGCCGAAGTCCTCTTCATAAAGCCTTTAGCAAACTTCTGGTGTTTTCTCTATCTATTTTTTTTCTATTCGTTTCTTGCTCCACTGAACCTGAGCCACTGGTCTACGGCACAGACATCTGTCACTTTTGCAAAATGACTATGATGGATAACAAGTTCGGAGCAGAGCTCGTGACAAAAAAAGGAAAGGTGTATAAGTTTGACGACATGAATTGTTTTCTCAACTTTTACAATTCGGGATATGAACCCGTAGAAGACTTTCATCACAAGTTGGTAATTGATTATGCCAATCCGGGTAAACTTATTGATGCATCAAGCGGATTTTATCTAAAATCTGCAGCCATACGCAGTCCAATGAACGGACAAGTAGCAGCTTTTGAAACAAAGGCAAGTATGGATACCTTTAAGAAAGGATGGAAAGCAATTTATCTGGGATGGGGCGAAGTGACTACGCAGTACAAGTGATGCGGATTATTACGCTTTCATTCTTTTTTCTTTTTTCTTTTTCAACTTTTGCCAAAACGTGGATAGTCGATCCGAATGGCACTAATACATCCATAAAAGCAGCCATCGAATTTTCTGCTGCCGGTGACACCATTCGTGTCATGCCTGGTATTTACAAAGAGGGCAACCTAATCATTCGAAAATCGATCACCCTCATCGGAATCAACTTCCCAATAATAGACGGTGAAAATAAATTCGAGATTTTTACTATTGCAGCTAACGATGTT
>JANNRV010000065.1:0-21019 GCA_031401775.1 Bacteroidia bacterium
TTTTCATTCAATTGAATGGTATGACTTCCAGCAGTTAGCTCAATAGGTGTCTTATTATAGGCAGGCTCGCCAGCCCAAACTCTTATTAACGTGCCTTTAGATTCTATTGAAAGCTCGTTGCCTCGCAATCGATACGAGATGATTTTAGGTAAACGCGCAATACAATCTACTTCTCCTTCATTATTGGTTCCAAGGAAAGATGAATTGAAAGCTTCGGTTTCGGCTTCAATCCACCATTTATCATTGATTTGTTTTGGTAGAAGTTCCCTATGATGCCATAGGTCTACATAGTGATCATCGGATGTCTTCACTTCAAAAAGTGCTCCTTTAAATCCCTCCGGCTTGGTACTATAGATGGTGTACACAGTTTTTAATTCCGACTCCCAGCTGTTTACCCAAATGCTGTCTCTTAATGTGCTGATCAATGGTGTTAGTTTACCCTTTGTAAAATTGTATGAGTTCTCTCGTAAAATGCGGGAAGTCTTTCCCAGGTAATGATATTGATCCTCTTCATTATCTGGGTGACCGGGAGCAAATTGATTGATCTCCGTTCCATAGCCATTAAAGAACGCTACAGCATACTCCCGCTGAATGGGCTCCTTGAAAACTTCAGCCACTCGGAAAATAGAAAAGTCGGGGCGAATAAATTTGTGAAGATTCAGCATGGGCGGATAGTACAATGCATTATGCACACGGCCTGAGACGATACCCGTCATGTCTTTTGCAACGGCTTGCCCTTCGCTGTACATAATCACCCCGGACCTTACTTTATCGGCAGCCTCCTGCAGTTCCTTGCTCGACTCACCTTTTGTATCCAACACGACACCGTCCGCTGCTGTTTCTTTGATTAAATAAGCAAGGCCTTGAAGATGGCCTTCACTTCGCGTACTTTCATCCCAGGGATTGTAAGCAATAAAAAACTTTGTGCCGATGGAATGGAGTGTATCCGCCAGTGCACGCAGTCCGGATAAGCCACCGGGTAGATCCCGATACATATCAAACTGGTTGCGCGGATCAACGCCCAGCGTAGGCCATGTGGGCCAGATACAGATTACATCATCACCCCCGTAAAGGCCTTTGCCCTTCTCAACAAACTTCTTCAAATTAAATTTGCCTGTTTTATAATCATAGAAGTCCTTATCCCAAGCCATTAGCAAATGCATAACATAAGCACCTTGTATCCATTTCAAATCCTCACGTTTATACAATGATTCATCAAAAGACATGAGATCGTACATGTACCGTTCCTGAAAAACTTTACGTAGTCCCTCCTGCCATTCGCCTTTGTAGAAGTCGGCATAAAAATTATAACTCACTGCTCCGCCCGGGGCGAGAATCGTTTCAAATCGTTTTTGTTTTGCGCTCTTCAATGAACTATCAATTCTCCTTGTAAATCCAAATACACTCAATGTATCATTAATACGTATTCCGGAGTAGCCTAGCTCCCAAGCATTATCCGGAACAATAACATTGACGGGCTTCCGATTAGGAAGAAACAGGTGAGTTCTTGAAAGCCGATGGGTTCCAAGTCCTGTGATATATACGTTATTCTCCGATCGCCCAAATGGGACTACGTTAGAGAGTCGCAGTGTATCCTTTGATTCATTTTTAAAAGTAACAACTCCTTTAAAGCCCGGATTAAATTTCAAGTCGGCTTCAAAGTTAATTTTCAATAAGGAGGATTGGTCTGACGTATAAGCAACTCCATTAATCTCATAAGAAAGTAAGGAAGAACTATAGCCGACTTTCGATTGGTCCGATTGAAAGCTCTTCACTTGCCATTGATCAATAACCATGTCGCGAAGCGATTGTGCTTGAAGTGAGTTACTTATTATCGATAAAAATAAAAAAATACCCAAGAAGCCCCTTGTCTTTAGGTCGGTCAAGGCTTCGGAAAGCGTATCGAAATTTTTCATTGTACACAATAGAATTACAACTTTCTAAGTTAAGTCCTTATAGTAGAAATAAAAATAGTATTTTAGAGGCAATTGAAACCCGTATGAGGAAGGTCTATTTCGTATTTGTGATTCTATCTGCCGCAATCATATCCTCCTGCGGGTCTTCAAAGGGTAGCACAGAAGTGGTAAAGCCTCGCTATCATCACACTTGGGCAAAGAACAGATATCGTATTGATATTCCTATTGGCGCGCGTCATATCCGAATGTTCGAGCGCAAGAGAACCAAGACGGTAAGTATGAAATAACTTCCCATGAGGAAGTAAGGATCTAAAGAGATGAGTAAGCTTGATTAACTCTTTTTCTTCTTCGCTTTAATCACTGTCAGTTTTTTATCAGGCTTTGCTTTCTTAGCTGCTTTGACGGGTTTAGCAGGTGCGGCTACCGGCTCTTCTTTTTTCTTGGCCCCTCCAAATCGGCCCCATCGCCCTTTTTTCTCCGGAGCATTTTCTGCCAATGTCACACATTCTTCCAGCGTAAGTTCTTCAGGAACTTTTCCCTTTGGAATCTTAACGTTCTTCTTTCCTGCCTTGATATAAGGACCAAAACGGCCGTTGAGTACTTGAATATCTGCATTGCCTTCAAAGGCTTTGATCAATCGGTTGGCATCGAGTTCACGCTTGGCATGGATTAACTCAATGGCTCGCTCCGGTGCGATCGTATAGGGGTCCTCTCCTTTGGGAATGGATATGAATTTTTTATCGTGTAGCACATAAGGGCCAAATCTTCCGATGTTTGCGACAACAGATGTTTCTTCAAACAGCCCGAGATCGCGGGGCATTTTCAGAAGTTCAAGCGCATCTGCCAACGTGATGTTCTCGATGAATTGTCCTTGTCGGAGGCTGGCAAATTTTGGTTTCTCTCCTCCGTTATCATCGGGGTTCTCTCCTACTTGTATGTAGGCACCAAATTTTCCGAGCTTCACATATACTTTCTTCCCTGATTTAGGATCAATACCAAGCTCCTTATTTTTATTCTGTACAGAAGATCGTTCTACTAATTCAGTCTTGATAACTGTTTTGTGAAATGGCGTGTAAAATTCATCCAACATCTTCTGCCACTTCAGTTTTCCACTGGCAATCTCATCGAACTCCCGCTCGATCTCTGCGGTGAACGAATAATTAGTGATCTCTGGAAAATGTTCTACGAGAAAATCATTGACCACCATGGCAATGTTGGTGGGAAACAATTTGTTGTTCTCGGCACCTGTGATTTCGGTTTCTGTAGAAGAGCTTATCTGATCACTTTGTAATACATGCACATTGTATTTCCTGTCAACTCCTTCTCTTGCCTCTTTTACTACATAGCCGCGCTTCTGCACAGTAGAAATAGTAGGTGCATAGGTCGAAGGTCTTCCAATGCCCAATTCTTCTAATTTTTTAACAAGACCGGCTTCCGCATACCGTGCGGGATGGCGTGAGAAAGTTTGCGTTGCCGAAAGCTGATTGAGATCAAGCACTTGTCCTACATTCAAGGGTGGTAGTACTTTACTACTCTCACTATCCTTATCTTCCTCATCATCATCTTTCGATTCCATGTAGACTTTCAGAAAGCCTTCGAACTTGATTACTTCACCGGAAGCAGTTAAGGTTCGTGGGTTCGTAGAAATAGCAATAGTCGCGGTTGTCCGCTCTAGCTCTGCATCCGCCATCTGAGAGGCAATGGCTCGTTTCCAGATTAATTCATATAAGCGCACAGCATTCCTATCTATTCCAGCTTCGAGTACAGAAAAATCGGTGGGGCGAATAGCTTCGTGTGCTTCCTGTGCATTGGCTGATTTAGTTTTGAATCTTCGTGTGTGCACAAACTCTTTGCCATAGGCAGATTCAATCTGTCTTACAGCGCCTTGAACCGCATCATCAGAGAGATTGACTGAGTCAGTACGCATGTAGGATATCTTTCCACCTTCATAAAGTTTCTGGGCCACCATCATGGTCTGTGAAACGGAGAAACTTAATTTCCGGCCTGCCTCTTGTTGTAAAGTAGAGGTAGTAAAGGGTGGTGCGGGTGATTTCTTAGCGGGCTTTTTTACCAAGTCACTGATCGTAAAGACCGCCTTCTTACAAGATTCCAAAAATTCGAGTGCATCTTTTTCTTCACTGAATTTTTCAGAAAGGTCGGCTACCAGTTGCTTTCCTTTTCCCAAATCAAAGAGGGCAGAAACTTTGTAGGAAGATTTGGTTTCATACTTTTCAATCTCACGTTCGCGCTCTACAATCAATTTTACTGCCACCGACTGCACACGACCGGCTGATAATCCTGTTTTGATTTTCTTCCACAAAATCGGTGATAATTCAAAACCTACTAACCGATCTAGTAAGCGCCTGGCTTGCTGAGCATTAACTAAATCAATATCGATACCGCGAGGATTCTGTATGGCGTTAAGAATGGCATTCTTAGTGATCTCTGTAAATACAATTCTTCTTGTCTTCTTATCGTCCAGATTAAGCACTTCTTTCAAGTGCCATGAGATGGCTTCTCCTTCACGGTCCTCATCACTCGCCAAATAAACCATCTCGGCATCTTCGGCAAGCTCTTTTAATTTTTTAATGACATCTTTCTTTTCCACCGATACTTCGTAAGTAGGCTCAAAACCATTTTCAATATCAATGGCTCCATTTCCTTTCTTCAAATCACGGATGTGTCCCATGCTTGAACTGACTTTGTAGTCCTTTCCAAGATAGCCCTCTATGGTCTTCGCTTTGGCGGGTGATTCTACGATTACAAGGTTCTTTGACATGCTATAATTTTGCGATCAGCAGCACCAAATATCAGTAATTTTTTAAAATGTCAAATTCTGAGACGACAAACCACCATTTAAATCTGCCCATTTACATGAAGTACACGCCCCTCTCAAGTGGATATTATTCACAACGTTAGCTATGGTTTTGCCTCTGGAAATAAATTTATTTTTAAATGATAATATTGTGTCTTCTAAATCGGTTAACAGAATCATTATTATTTTGTTTGAATCATGAAGTCACTACTACTTCTTCGGCATGCTCAAAGTGCTGATAAACAGATGGGTCAGCGTGATATTGATCGCGTGCTTACCGTAGCTGGCCAGACTCAGGCGAGTCGTGTTGGAGAATATCTGAAGAATAAGAGCATCCGACCCGATTTAATACTGACGAGCAATGCAGTCAGAGCTGCATCTACAGCCATTATTGTCTCCGGTAGAATAGGCTACTCACTTGATAAAATAACTGAGATGGAAATTATTTATGCCGCTTCTCTAGTTTCTTTGCTAAGCGTGATAAAAGAGACCGAAGATCGGTTTAATTGCATTCTCCTTGTTGGCCATAATCCTTCTATCTCTACATTGGGCGAATTTCTTACTGATGAACACGTAGGAAATGTTGATTCTGCAGGGTTACTTTCCATTGAATTTAGGCTTTCCAACTGGAAAAAAGTAGCTCGTGGTTCTGGGAAATTAATATCAATCATTAATGCATAGCTATTAACATTTGGATGAAAAATGAAAATCTAGAACAGTTCGATCCGAATGCACCGGGAAGAAAGGGAAAACTCTTTGGACTTCCCCATACAAGAGAGCAATCTGAATTAATCATCATACCCATTCCTTGGGAAGTAACGGTCACCTCAGGAACGGGAACATCACTCGCTCCATCGGCCCTACTCGAAGCCTCTACTGAAGTTGATCTCTTTTCTAAAGAAATCATAGATGTTTGGAAATTAGGGATTACACTTTTAGACATTCCTGAAGCCATCCAGTTAGAGAATGAGAAAGTTCGAGCCCTGGCTATTCAACATATTCAAGCTTTGGAATTGGGTGAAGCAAGTGACACTAAAATTATCACGACCAAAGTAAATGAAGCGAGTGAGAACCTTAACATTTATGTAAAAAATACCGCTCAAAAATTATTGCAAGAAGGCAAAATGGTAGGATTGCTTGGCGGTGACCATAGCACGCCATTGGGATTCATTCGCGCGCTGAGTGAACGGCATGATCGCTTCGGTATTCTTCAGATTGATGCCCATGCTGACTTAAGAAGATCATATGAAGGGTTTACCTATTCTCACGCTTCCATCATGTACAATGCATTAAAATTGCCAGCGGTGAGTCGCCTGGTGCAAGTTGGTATCCGTGATTATTGCGAGGAGGAGTTTATGGTAATGCAGCGCGCCATGGGTCGGGTGAAAACTTTCTTCGATTGTGATATGACAGAAGCAATCTATTCCGGCAAAACCTGGGACAACATCTGCCAAAATATTATTCAGGAACTCCCCGACCTGATTTATATAAGCTTCGATATTGATGGACTCACCCCTGATTTTTGTCCTCACACGGGCACCCCGGTTCCTGGTGGATTGGATTTCAGTCAGGCAAAATTCTTGCTTAAGCAAATAGCTCTTTCTGGCAGAAAAATAATTGGATTTGATTTGTGTGAAGTATCCGGAAAAAATGAATGGGATGCAACAGTAGGTTCACGTGTACTCTTTGAATTATGTAACTGGATGGCAGTCTCCAACAAGAAACTGCAACTTAGAAAGTCATAAGTTAGCAGTCGTCAAAAGATCGGGAAGGGTAAATCTTTTGACATGTGCTTTGACTGTCCGGTAAAAAACCTATTTTGCTTTACTATTCAACTCAATTAATCTATTCATGAGCGATTTGATCAGTTCCATAGCAACAGGAGTCTGGACTCCGGTTTTATTTTTGTTGATTCTTGGAGGGATCTTCTTTTTCTTCTTTTCAGGATTTATTCATTACAAGAATTTCGGTCATTCTATAGCCATCCTTCGGGGAAAATATCATAATCCAAATGATCCCGGTCAGATTAGTCCCTATGAAGCGCTTTCTACGGCACTGGCTTCAACAGTGGGCATGGGAAATATCGCTGGTGTTGCTGCCGCCATAAGTATAGGAGGTCCAGGCGCACTCTTCTGGATGTGGGTCACCGCTTTTGTGGGTATGTCTACTAATTTTTTTACCAGCACACTCTCTGTAATGTATCGTGGTAAAGATTCTGAAGGCGTTATTCAAGGAGGACCCATGTATGTGATCCGGGAAGCATTAGGAAAAGGATGGCAGCCACTGGCAGTTTTATTCTGCCTCTGTGCGATGATTGGATGCCTTCCTATTTTTCAGGCGAATCAACTCACTCAGGCAATTATTGATATAGGTATCGATTCTGAAGAATGGAAAGCGATGACTTTCATGATTGGTGGTCTTGAAATCGGGACGCTTAAATTCATTATCGGTACTATCCTTATGATTATTTCCGGTTTTGTAATTATTGGTGGCATTCAACGAATTGGTGTATGGGCTGGTAAGATGGTTCCCTTGATGATCATAATTTATTTCTTTTCTGTGCTCGCGATCCTCATTATTCATATCGATAAAGTGCCGCACTATTTTGTGATGATCATCACGGATGCTTTTACGGCTCAGAATTATCATGGTGATCCTGCGCTCGGTGGACTCTTAGGTGGATTGATTGTTGCCGGAGTACGCAGAGCTTCGTTTTCAAATGAAGCCGGAATTGGAACAGCTCCTATGGCGCTTGGTGCTTCACAAAGCTCGGAGCCTATACGAGAAGGGTTGGTCTCTATGATTAGCCCAGCTATCGATACATTACTTGTGTGCACACTGACTGCTCTGGCTATTTTGGTTACTGATGTTTGGCAGACTTCAGGGGCAAGTGGTGTTACGTTGACCGCTGCTGCATTTCAAAGTTCTATGCCAGGCATTGGAAAATATTTGCTGCTCCTATGTGCTTTTTTCTTTGCCATTACTTCTTTATTCTCTTATAGTTACTATGGAAGCAAAGCATTGTCATTTTTGTTAGGTGTGAAGGCAAGCAAGTGGTATGACTACTTCTATCTATCAACAATTATTATTGGTGCCGTAGTTTCGATGAAGGATGTAATGAACGTTATTGACATTGCCTATGCGCTCATGTCATTGGGGACTATGATACCAGGCTTTATCCTGGCAAGTAAGGTAATGAAGGAGGCTAAATCTTATTTTACGAGACTTAAGGCGAAAGAATTTTAATCTAGTGCACTTGGTTAGTAACTGTTAAACGTACAAATTAACTAACCGACTCCCGATGTTTCTCAGCCTTTGAAGGGTAATCAAAGAGTCCGTGTTCTTTGATAGCTTCTTCTACTTTATGAGGCACAAATTTTTCCCACCCTGGCTCGCCTTTTCTAATCATGGCCAATACATTATCAGAAATAATATGAAGGTTACTCACATTAGCTTCTTTCATATCTTCCAACTTGTTATTGTCCATCAGATAACGGAACAAGCTTTTGACGTTGGCCGGGAGTTGCACTTCGAAATCTTTTAATGTCACGAGCTCGGGAGAGTCTCTTTTCAATGCAGGATAGATGTAAAGCTTCACATTGTTGCCAAAAAGCGATGCAAAGCTTTCTAATATACCGCCACGGATGTTTTCGTAGGTCTTCTCCTCAAAAATCTTCTGCAAAGCATAAACTCCCAAAATAATCGCAGTCTTCTTACCCTTAGTGATTTTTGATAAGTAATCCACCAAACGATAGTATTCAAAATAATTAGACACCAGCACAGTCTGCCCCAAAGAACAAATGATATCGGCCCGATTCAAGAAATCTTTTTCGTCAATCGTACCGTCAGCACTTAAATCATTCAAGGTGAGTTCTGTGAGCACAACTATCTTAGAACGATCCACATCCGGTTCATTTCTAAAATGCCTGCGGGCAGTAAGCAGCATATCCACATTGACATGCGTAACGGGCCGAAAGCGACCCCTTAATACAAGTACATTCTTTTTGTACAACGCTTCGGAAGGTTGCATGACGGTGCCATCGGGACCAAACATAGCTGCTTTGGTAAGTCCGTTCTTCACCATCTTCAACGCCATGAGTCGGTTGTCTACATGTTTAAAATCGGGACCATCGATACGGAACATATCGATCTCAATCCTTCGCGTGGTAAGACTGTCCAGCAAAGAGATCATGATCTCCTCCGGGTCAGTTAAGAACATGCAGGCATACAATAAATTCACTCCCACTGTGCCAATCGCAAATTGCTGTTGCAACGGATCGTTGTCGTGTAATTTTACATGCACCACACAATCATTCGGCTCACTATTGGGCTGAAGCTGAAATCTCAATCCGATCCAGCCATGGCCGGTATTGGTCCGTTCAAAATTTAATGCTTCTACCGTATCTGCAAAGGCAAAGAATCGGGTACCCTCAATACGGTGAGGTAATCTCTCGGGCAAATAGGAATATTCACGATCCAACATTTGGATCAATCGATCTTCACACACATAACGCTCACATTGCCCGTAAATGGCATCACTAAACTTCATATCATAGGCTGAAATTGTTTTGGCAATGGTGCCTGAGGCTCCGCCTACTTTAAAAAAGTTGGCTGCCACTTCCTGCCCTGCTCCGATCTCGGCAAAGGAGCCGTAAATCGCCTTGCTTAAGTTGATTTGAAGTGCCTTTTCCTGCGTAGTTAGTTTCTTCCGTTGATCCATCTTAGTTCAAAAAATTGGATGGGATAAATTTCACATAATTTTTCACAAGTCCCTATTGCTTTCGAATAAGAATTGTAAGCATTTGCCAATCTTTCCACATCCAACTTCCACATCGTGTTGTCCATTCATAAGAACGACCTTTTGATAATTTTAGTTTAAGGTCTATTTTGCCTACTAATCTACACCACAAATGTCAACAAGAGGCAATTTTTCCGGACGGATAGGATTCATTTTAGCTGCTGCAGGATCTGCCGTTGGGCTCGGCAACATCTGGCGCTTCCCTTATCTCGCGGGACAAAATGGCGGAGCGGCATTCCTGCTCATTTATCTCATTTGTATTTTCACGTTATGCTTTCCCGTAATGATCGGTGAGATTGCCATCGGCCGAAAAGCACAAAGCGATGCCTATGGGTCTTACCAAAAATTGGGTGGTGGTAAATGGGGTTATCTGGGCCTCTTTGGAATTCTTGCCGGAATATTTATTCTCTCTTTTTATAATGTTGTAGCGGGATGGGCATTCGGTTATTTTCTTGAAATATCATTTGGCAATCTTTTGAGTGAAACAGATTACGGAGCTTATTTTGGAGCCTACATCAATAACACCTGGACCATTTTAGCTTTCTCTCTTGGCTTCATGGTTCTGACCGCACTGATTGTGTCACAAGGGATACAAAAAGGAATTGAAGCTGCCAATAAGATCATGATGCCTTCCTTGTATCTGATTTTGATTGGACTTATTATTTACAGTCTTACCCTACCTAATGCGATAGAAGGTGTCAAGTTCTACCTATTACCCAACCTTAGCGAAATTAATGTCCAAACTCTCTTTGATGGATTGCGCCAAGCCTTCTTTTCACTTTCATTGGGAATGGGGGCATTGATTACGTATGGATCCTATGTTACCAAAAACCAAAACATTGTTTCATCGGCTGCCATCATCACACTTGCCGATACTTCTGTAGCTTTTCTGGCTGGACTTATGGTCTTCCCCATGGTGGCTGCAATCAATGCGTATGATGTTCAAGGCCCGAGCTTAGTATTTGTCGTCCTGGCACAGGTCTTTCACAATATGGGCCCAATCGCAGGAAGGATTGTTGGAGGATCGTTTTTCCTTTTGCTTTGTTTCGCTGCCCTCACGTCTACGATATCATTGCTCGAAGTACCCGCTGCCTATCTGGTTGATCAAAAGAAGATGCCGAGGAAGCAAGTTGTATGGGGTTTAGCCCTGCTGATTTTTGTGTTAGGACTGCCAAGTTTGGTAAGTCAGGGAAAAGTTGAGTTTCTATCACATCTCTCTTTTTATAAAGACAGAGACTTTCTCACTTTTGTTTCTGACATGTGTGATATTAGCTTGACTGTCGGAGGGTGTTTGATGTGTATCTTCATTCGCAAACGCTGGAAGATTGCCAACATGAATGAAGAGCTTTCTATTGGAAATGATACTTATATGGGATCGTGGCTTCGAAAGTATATTGACTTCACCATCTCCTGGGTCTGCCCTATTCTTCTTGGTGTGCTTTCCGTTTTGATCATTTTCGATAAGTTTTGGGGGATTGAATTAATCTTTGGCTAGAAAAATTTTAAGCAGCCTTTGCCGCTTCTTCTTCTTCTTTTAAAACTCTGCGAAGGATTTTACCCACATTGGTTTTAGGAAGTTCCGTGCGGAAAATAAAATATTTTGGAACTTTGTAATTGGTTAGATTTTCATGACAGAATGCCTTAATCTCTTCTTCGGTTAAAGTCTTATCTTTCTTAACGATAAATACTTTTATCA
Source organism: Bacteroidia bacterium (assembly GCA_031401775.1). GTDB lineage: Bacteria > Bacteroidota > Bacteroidia > Cytophagales > Cyclobacteriaceae > ELB16-189. The sequence goes on from JANNRV010000065.1 coordinate 11,226, forward strand.
CCTCTCCTGACTTGGCATCAGGGACTCCAATAGCGGCAACCTCTAATACCTTTGGATGGCCCGCCAGTACATTTTCAATTTCGTTGGGATACACATTGAAGCCAGATACTTTAATCATATCCTTTTTGCGATCAACAATTTTAAAGAACCCGTCAACATCCATGAATCCAATGTCGCCCGTGCGAAACCAGCCCTCCGGAAAGAATACACCTTCGTTATCTTTATTCCAATAGCCACGCATTACCTGTGGACCTCTTGCACATATCTCTCCGTTCTCCCCTTGGGGAAGTTGAATTCCATTATCATCAAAAATTCCAACTTCAGTACTCGGCATAGGTATTCCAATGAAACCACCGCGATGGTTTCCATCTAATGGATTACAACAAAGAACAGGTGAAGTTTCACTTAATCCATAACCTTCCGCAAGGATTGTTCCTGTAACTTCTTTCCACTTTTTGGCAACCACATCTTGTACTGCCATGGCACCCGCTACTCCTCCCGCGAGTCTGGAGAAGTCAAGGTCCTTAAACTCAGGATTGTTAAGCAATCCATTGAACAATGTATTTACACCCGTCAGAATAGTAAACTTATGTTTCTTCAACTCTTTAATAAACGCGGGAATATCACGGGGGTTTGTAATCAGAATATTCTTCACGCCTGTGGAATACATTAAAATGCCATTTACCGTTAATGCAAAAATGTGATACATCGGAATGGCGGTGATCATTATGTCTTCATGATCCGTCCTCATGTAGGGCTTAAACCAATGCGTAATCATTTGATTGTGAGCTATGATATTCCTATGGGAAAGCTGTGCACCCTTTGAAACACCGGTCGTACCTCCTGTGTATTGCAAGAAAGCGAGGTCTTCAATCTCAATTTTTGGTTTGGTATAATTCAGTCCTTTGCCTTTTTTCAAAACTGACTTAAGACTTATGGCATTCGGCAAATGATAGTCAGGAACCATCTTCTTGATATTCTTCACTACAAAATCAACAATTCTTCCTTTGACCGGTCCGAGTAAATCACCCATGTTGGTGATGATAATGTGCTTCGAAGGAATTTTATCGAGAATAGCCGGGAGGTGATGCGCGAAGTTGGCTACAATAAGCAATGCAGAAATTCCAGCATCCTTAAATTGATACTCCATCTCTCTGGGTGTATAAAGAGGATTGGTATTAACTACAATCAAGCCTGCTTTCAATGAACCAATTACAGCAACTGGAAATTGTAAAAGATTTGGCATCTGTATCGCAATTCGATCGCCTTTCTTTAGTCCCAGTTCAACTTGCACATAGGCAGCGAATTGATCAGACAATTGATCCACTTCTTGAAATGTTAAAGAGCCACCCAGATTTTCGTAAGCAATCTTGTCTGCATATTTCTTGCTGGCTGTTTCAAACAATTCCACCAGTGATGAATATTCATAAGGGCCTATTTCATGAGGTGTGCCGGTGGGGTATTTAGAAAACCAGGGAAAGTCTTTCATCTCAATAACGGATTAGAGTTTTCTAATTAGCCAAAAAATCGTGGTTTAGCAACCGTTTGAACTCATAACAATCGAAAGTGTGGAAAGTTGAAAATGTAAAAACCCGTTCCGGAAATCTCCGGAACGGGTTTAGCTGTAGGCTGTCCCGATAGCTATTGGGATCGTCCACGGGTCAGTTAGCTGCAGGACATAAGAAAACATTTAGTGGTCAACCCATTACCCTGCCTTTATCCTTTCCCGATAGCTATCGGGACCACCCCCAGAGACAGCAGGGATGTCTGCCAAAAATCATCGCGATCAATATGATTCGCTCTGTATAATAAAAAACCCGTTCCGGAAATCTCCGGAACGGGCTTAGCTGTAGGGGAAGGCCTCGAACCTCCACGGGGCAGTTAGCTACAGGACAAAAAGAGAACTTTTAGTGGTCAACCCATTACCCTGCGTTTATCCTTGGTTCCCCACCCCCGAGACAGGAGGGTATGTCTGCCAATTTCAACACCCTACATTGTGTATTGATGCAACAAAGTAAGTACTTTATTAAATTTTCAACAATATTAATCTCTTAATTATGTATTATATTTAATAATTAAACTATAATTTTATCAATTATTTAAAATATAAACGTCAACATGGCTAAGAATTATGAAATAGACAATACCGATCTTAAAATCTTAGAGATTTTAATGCAGGATGCTAAAAAGCCATTTACAGAAGTGGCTAAGAAGGTCTTTGTTTCACAGGGAACAATTCATGTGAGGATGAATAAGATGGAAGAAGCCGGAATTGTTGAAAAGACTACCCTTAGAATTAATTATGCCAAGCTAGGCTATGACATTACCGCTTTCATAGGTATTTACCTGGAAAAGAGCGCTTTATATGATAAAGTTCTAGCTAAACTCAAAGACATTCCAGAGATCACTAACATCCATTATACAACTGGCAATTATTCTATGTTTATTAAAATCCATTGCCGAGACACCAATCACCTCAAAGAGGTTCTTCATGATAAGATGCAACAAGTAGAAGGTATTGACAGAACGGAAACCATGATCTCTCTGGAGGAGAGCTTAGACCGAAGTTTGAGGATGGTCAACTAATAATAAATATTGCTTGCCTCTGAACCTTAAAAGCCGATTTTTGTTGTTATTTTTGATAGTTTATTTAAAATTAGTCTAAATAGATAGGCCCCAAATGAGTAAGGACAATCAAGTATTGGATGAGATTACTTCAAAAGAATATGAGCATGGTTGGACTGTCAACTTAGAGGCTGATGAAGCACCCAAAGGACTTACAGAAGATACTGTTCGTTTCATCTCAGCTAAGAAGAACGAGCCTTCATGGTTACTAGATTGGAGATTAGAGGCTTATCGCAAATGGATAAAGTTAAAAGAGCCCGAATGGGCCAATATTCACCATCCTCCTATCGATTATCAAGAAATCATCTATTACTCAGCACCCAAGCAAAAGGCAAAGCTCAACAGCATTGATGAAGTGGATCCTGAGTTGATTAAGACTTTTGAAAAATTGGGGATTTCGCTTACCGAACAAAAAAGACTTACGGGTGTGGCCGTGGATGCGGTCATTGATAGCGTGTCCGTAGCGACTACTTTTAAAGAAAAGCTGGGCGAGCTGGGAATTATCTTTTGCTCCTTCAGTGAAGCAGTTAGGGAACATCCTGAATTGATTAAGAAGTATTTGGGTTCTGTGGTGCCCATGAATGACAATTACTTTGCCGCACTTAATTCTGCCGTATTTTCAGACGGTTCGTTTTGCTATATCCCCAAAGGAGTGCGTTGCCCAATGGAATTATCTACCTATTTTAGGATCAATGCAGCCAACACGGGTCAGTTCGAAAGGACATTAATTATTGCAGAGGAAGGTTCTTATGTCAGCTACCTGGAAGGATGCACTGCTCCTATGCGGGATGAAAATCAACTTCATGCCGCGGTGGTTGAACTTTATGCATTGAAGGATGCAGAGATAAAATATTCTACAGTCCAAAACTGGTACCCGGGAGATAAGAATGGTAAAGGAGGAATATACAATTTCGTTACTAAGCGTGGGCTATGTGCCGGAGATCACTCTAAAATTTCATGGACACAGGTAGAGACAGGTTCAGCCATCACCTGGAAATATCCTTCATGTATATTGAAAGGAGATTATTCGGTTGGGGAATTTTATTCTGTAGCCGTTACCAATAATTACCAACAAGCAGATACAGGGACCAAGATGGTTCACATCGGAAAAAATACACGATCACGAATTGTATCAAAAGGTATTTCAGCGGGTAAATCACAAAATAGCTACCGTGGACAAGTACATGTATTAAAGCGCGCCTCAAATGCCCGCAATCATTCACAATGCGATTCACTGCTGATGGGCGACCAATGCGGAGCGCATACATTCCCTTACATTGATGTTGAAAATAATTCTGCCCGAATAGAACACGAAGCAACAACTTCTAAGATTGGTGAAGATCAGATCTTCTATTGTCTGCAACGGGGTATTTCAGAAGAAGCGGCTGTTGCATTGATCGTCAATGGTTATGCCAAGGAAGTGTTAAGTCAGCTCCCGATGGAGTTTGCCGTGGAGGCTCAAAAATTACTTGCCCTCACCTTAGAGGGAAGTGTGGGGTAAACGACAAATTCAAGGTTCAAGGTTCAAGATTATGGGTAAAGTAAGTTGTTTCGAGGATTTGGAGGTTTGGCAAAAAGCAAGGGATTTTGCAAAGCTTATTTACGAGACATCAAGTAAAGGTAGCTTTGCTAAGGATTTCTCTCTGAAAGATCAAATCAATCGTTCCGCAGGATCGATTATGGATAATATCGCAGAAGGATTCGAGCGAGGCGGAAACAAAGAATTTATACAATTTTTATCGTATTCCAAAGGTTCTTCAGGTGAGGCACGCTCTCAATTATACAGAGCTTTAGACAAAACTCACATTGAACAACTTGAATTTGATTTACTTAGGAATAAATCAATTGAACTGAGCAAACAACTTTCAGGATTCATAAGCTACCTTAAAACCTCAGAAATGCGAGGTGAAAAGTATTTAAAAGAACCATCAGAAACTTATGGCGTAAAATTACCCGATCTTGAATCTTGAACTTTAAATCTTGAATGCATGCTAACTATAAAAAATCTTCAGGCCCAGGTTGCCGATAAACAAATACTTAATGGTATTGATCTTAAAGTCAAGCCGGGAGAAGTTCATGCTATCATGGGTCCCAATGGATCGGGCAAAAGCACTCTCGCTTCAGTTCTGGCCGGAAGGGAAGATTATGAAGTTACAGCCGGTGAAGTTTTGTTTCAAGGAAAAAACCTTCTTGAGCTCTCTCCCGAAGATCGTGCCCGGGAAGGGATATTTTTGGCATTTCAATATCCGGTTGAAATTCCGGGTGTGAGTACCATCAACTTTATGAAGACGAGTCTTAATCAGATTCGGGAATACCGTGGTCAGCCTGCCTTAGATGCAGTCTCCTTTCTTACCTTAATGAAGGAGAAAATGAAACTGGTAGAAATTGATCAATCGCTACTAAGCCGTTCTCTCAACGAAGGATTTTCAGGAGGAGAGAAAAAGAGAAATGAAATCTTTCAAATGGCCATGCTGCAACCCAAACTTGCTATCCTTGATGAAACCGATTCAGGACTTGATATTGATGCACTACGGATCGTTGCCAATGGAGTAAATAAGTTGAGGTCAAAAGACAATGCCACGATTGTGATCACGCACTATCAGCGCCTGCTGGACTTTATCGTTCCTGATTTCGTTCACGTTATCTATAAAGGCAAGATTGTAAAATCCGGCACGAAGGAGCTTGCTCTTGAACTGGAAGCCAAAGGTTATGATTGGATTAAAAATGAAGTAGCGGTAGCACTTTAAACCTATGAGCACTATTGCCACCACAAAAGACTTAAAAAGTGAAATCGTAAGCAGCTTTCACAGTACTGAGTTCAATGTAGCCGTTGAGCATAGGAAAAAAGCAATCGTTAATTTCGAGAAACTTGGATTGCCGGTAACTAAAGCCGAAGAATACCGCTTCACTCCTATTACCAAAAATCTTGAGAAAAACTTTAGTTGGGAAAAGGCAAATTCTCCTTCCTCTATTGAATCGATAGCACCTTTCCTGATTCCAGGAGTAGATGCGACTGTTTTAGTATTCGTTAATGGGGCCTATTCAACAGAACTCTCTTCTGTGATGAGTCAATCCTCTGAAGTAAAAATTACTATTCTTTCTGAGGCCTTTCAAACGCATGGCGGTTTGGCACAAAGCTATTTTGATAAGCTCGTCAATTCAGAACTTGATCCTTTTGCAGCGATGAATACTTCCTTTTGGAAAGAAGGTGTATTTATTCATGTTCCCGAAAACACAATCGTTAAAAAGCCAATTCTGATTTTACACCTTGCTGATGCTCGTGTTTCTCAAGTCATTGCTACTACTCGTGTATTGGCGATCTTAGAAAAAAACAGCGAGCTTACCCTTATTGAAAAATTTGATTCCATTGGAACCAACCCTGTATTTCATAATGTCTCTGAAGAAATCGCGTTAAAGGAGAACTCGCAACTTGAGTATTGTAAGATTCAAAACGATCCAGGGAATACATACCAGGTATCGAATTCATCCATCCATCAAACTGATTCCAGTAAAGTAAATACGTTCACCCTAACGATGAACGGAAAGATGGTTCGCAACAATCTTGGAATCACCATTGATGGTGAAAAGTGCGAATCTCATTTTCACGGCTTATATCTTCTTGCCGGTGATACGCTGACGGACAATCATACCGTGGTCGATCATCGAAAACCTAACTCGTTCAGCAATGAGATCTATAAAGGGGTTATGGATGACAACTCGAAGGGTATTTTCAATGGCAAAATTTTTGTCCGTCCGCACGCTCAAAAGACAAACGCTTTTCAATCCAACAGAAACATTTTAGTCTCTGATACCGCCACCATCAATACGAAACCTCAATTAGAGATATGGGCCGATGATGTAAAATGCTCTCACGGATGTACGTCCGGACAATTGGATGAAGAAGCCCTGTTTTACTTAAGATCACGTGGTATTTCAGAAAAATCTGCAAAAGCCATGTTGCTCTATGCATTTGCAACGGATGTATTAGAACCCATTAAAAATGAAAACCTCAAGCAATATATGGATCAACAGATTGCAGAGCGGCTCAACAAGAATATATGAATACGCTGACGGAGAAATCGATATTGAATATTGATAAAATCAGAAGTGAGTTTCCAATCCTTCATCAACAGGTGAATGGGAAGCCATTGATCTATTTTGATAATGCCGCTACCAATCAAAAACCTAAGCGTGTCATCAAAGCCTTATCCGACTATTACGAGCGAGATAATGCCAACATCCATCGGGGGATACATACCTTGGCCGAGCGGGCAACGAAAGCTTATGAAGACACGCGGCTTGCCATGCAGCATTTCATTCATGCGAAGCACTCTGAAGAAATAATTTTTACAAGGGGCGTTACAGAAAGCATTAATCTGATTGCGGCCAGTTACGGTAGGGCCTTTCTGAATGAAGGCGATGAAGTAATTATTTCAGGGTTGGAGCATCACTCCAACATCGTTCCCTGGCAGATGATTTGTGAAGAGAAGAAAGCATCATTACAAATCATTCCTGTTTCTGAAATCGGAGAGATCGATGTGGATGCTTTTACTAAACTATTGTCTTCGCGTACAAAAATTGTAGCCGTTAACCATGCTTCTAATAGTTTGGGAACGATCAATCCTATTAAAGAAATCATTCGACTCGCACATGAAGCGAATGCTGTCGTGCTCATTGATGGTGCACAGGCAGCAGCCCACCTTGAGATTGATGTTCAGGATCTCGATTGCGATTTTTATTGCATCTCGTCCCATAAAATGTATGGACCAACCGGTACCGGCATTCTCTATGGAAAGAAAGAAATTCTTGAAAAGATGCCCCCTTATATGGGCGGTGGTGAGATGATCAAGGACGTAACATTTGCCAAAACCACCTACAACGACCTGCCATACAAGTTTGAAGCAGGTACGCCAAACATTGCTGATGTGGTGGCATTAAAGGAAGCGATCAATTTCATCACTGAATTGGGTAAAGAAAACATAGCCGCGCATGAATCAGAGTTACTTCACTACGCAAAGGAAAAATTAATAAATCTCCCCGGTATCAAATTGATTGGAACCTCCAACCATAAGGTGAGTGTCCAGTCTTTTGTCGTGGAGGGAATTCATCATTTTGATATTGGGCAGATGTTGGATACAAGAGGAATTGCTGTGCGCACAGGGCATCATTGCACGCAGCCTCTCATGGAACTCTTTGGGATTGAAGGAACGGTAAGAGCATCCTTTGCTGTTTATAATACTAAGGAGGAGATTGACAAATTGATTGAGGGTCTTGAGAAAATTTGTAAATTCATGAAATAAAATCTGAGTGTATGGAAAACGAAAAGAGACTCGTAGAGATTATGGCAGATCTAGTTATCAAGTTTGATGAATTTATTGAGGGCCAGAAAGAAACCAACAGCAGGCTTGGTAAGTTAGAGAATGGAATTGGCAAGGTTGAAGATGGAATCACTAAACTTAACCTACAAACATCTGAGAATACTCGCGCCATACTTAAGCTCGCAGATAAAGTAGATTCCATTGCTGATTTGGAGAACAGAGTAACTAAGATTGAAAAGGCTGTCTTTAAATGACAATAAATCAGGTACAAGACGAAATCATCAACGAGTTCTCCCTTTTAGACGGAGACATGGAGATGACTGTCTTTTACATCATGGAATTGGGACAGAAGTTACCGCCCATGAGGGAAGAAGACAAGATTGAAGATAATATTGTAAAAGGCTGCCAGTCAAAAGTATGGTTAACGGCCAAGCTTGAAAATGAGAAAATTCATTTTTCAGCAGATAGCAATACCGCCATTACAAAAGGGTTAGTAAGTTTACTGGTGAGGATTTTATCCAATCAAAAACCTGAAACTATTTTGGAATCCGATCTTTACTTTATGAAAAAGATTGGGATGGAACGGTTTATTGGTACACAGCGTTCAAACGGCTTTGCATCCATGATCAAACAAATGAGATTGTATGCTGTGGCCTATAAAACACAAGAAGCCCTGAAGTCATGAGTGAATTGATTGAAAATAAAGAACTACAGCAATCCGAAGCACCTGCCGGTGATTTACGAGACAAGGTAATTGCCGCCATCAAAACAGTCTACGATCCTGAGATTCCGGTAGATGTTTACGAGCTGGGTCTTATTTATGAGATCAATGTATTTCCAGTCAACAATGTATTTATCCTTATGACGCTTACTTCTCCTTCTTGTCCTTCGGCAGAAGTGATTCCGGTAGAAGTGGAGCAAAAAATAAAAGAAATTGAAGGCGTAAGCAGTGTCAAGGTAGAATTGACATTCGATCCTCCTTACTCTCAGGATATGATGAGTGAGGCGGCCAAATTGGAACTTGGGTTTATGTAAGCTAATTCTAAATTCAAGGTTCAAAATTAAAAAGGAACCTTGTGCAGAAGACTTATGTTCTGAAGCTGTAATTTTGAATCTTAAATTTTAAATAAATATGTATCCAGAACAATTAGTTGCCCCCATGCGCTCAGACCTGACCGTAGCCGGGTTTAAAGAACTAAAATCAGCAGAAGCAGTAGATCAAGAGCTGAAAGACCAAAAGGGTACTACTCTACTGGTAATCAACTCAGTATGCGGCTGTGCAGCAGGCGCTGCAAGACCAGGTATTAAATGGGCCTTACAGAATTCTGAAAAGAAACCTGGCCAACTTACAACGGTCTTTGCCGGTGTGGATAAAGAAGCCGTAGCCAAAGCACGCGAGTACACCTTACCTTATCCGCCCTCCTCTCCTGCCATTGCCTTATTCAAAGACGGTGAATTGGTGCATTTTGTGGAACGCCATCATATTGAAGGACGTAATGCGCAAATGATTGGACAGCACCTGGTCGAAGTGTTCGATGAGTTCTGTTAAAAATAGTTAGGTCATTCAGGCCGCTCTCAATATAACTTGAGAGCGGCTTTATTTTTTTGCGATCTTTAAACTATGTCAAAGCAATTCAATGACCTGGGCCTTGGTTCAAAAGTAAAACGTCTGGTCAATAAGAACGGGTCGTTTAATGTGAAACGGGTTGGACATCGAAAAGGTCACGGTCATTCAGAGCCGCAAGAACAAGCAGCTCTACACCATCGAGTGCGAGGTGCTTCAGTCCGACTGCCCCGAGCAGCCTGCCGGCACGCGCTGCACCGCGATGGTGGACCTCTCGAACCGCGACA
>JANNRV010000066.1:0-41936 GCA_031401775.1 Bacteroidia bacterium
CGAAGAACACCTATGGTACAGGATGTTTTATGCTGATGAATACGGGTACAACAATTCAATACTCTAAGAATGGACTTATCACTACGATAGCCTGGGGAATTGATGGTAAAGTTGAGTATGCATTGGAAGGAAGCGTATTTATCGCGGGTGCCGCAGTGCAATGGCTTCGCGATGGACTTCACCTCATTGATCAATCAAAAGACTCTGAATATTTTGCTGCAAAAGCATTAGGCTCGAATGAAGTATATGTTGTTCCAGCATTTGCTGGTCTAGGCGCTCCCTATTGGGATATGTATGCACGCGGTGCTATTTTTGGATTAACACGTGATACCGGAAAGGATCATATTATTAAAGCAACATTGGAATCTCTCGCCTTTCAAACAAAAGATATCCTCAATGCAATGCAAGAAGACGCAGGGCTTAGCTTGGCAAACCTGAAAGTTGACGGTGGAGCCTGTGCTAATAATATATTGATGCAATTCCAGGCCGATATTTTAGGAACTGAAGTTGAGCGTCCTGAAGTGATTGAATCTACGGCCATGGGCGCTGCTTATTTGGCAGGCATTCAAATCGGGCTTTGGAAGAAAGAAGACATTATTGCCAATCGGAAAATTCAAAAACGGTTTTTGCCGAACATGGATGAACAAACCCGCACAAGGTTATACAAAGGTTGGCAGAAAGCGATTGAGCGGACAAAGGGCTGGATTGATAATTAGAAAGAAAATAAATAGCAATAAGCAAAGTGGGTCTATCTTCGTTACATCGTCAATCTATAGTTGAAAAATTTAAAAATACTCATTTTGATCTTTTAGTGATTGGAGGAGGTATCACCGGTGCTGGCATAGCCCTTGATGCATCAGCGCGTGGGTTAAAGACCGCACTTGTTGAAAAGAGTGATTTTGCGTTTGGTACCAGTAGCCGATCCACTAAATTAATTCATGGAGGACTTCGCTATTTAAAACAGTTCGAGTTTGGTTTGGTAAAAGAAGTGGGAAGTGAGAGGGCGGTAGTCCATCAATTAGCGCCTCATCTGGTTGTGCCTGAAAAGATGCTTCTGCCACTTCATGAGAAGCGAGGATTTGGAAGTCTTCTGACTTCTTTCGGACTTAAGCTATATGACTTTTTAGCGGGCGTAAAGCCCGAAGATCAAAGGAGAATGCTGACCAAAAATCAAACGCTACATCAGGAACCTCTGCTCCGCAAAGATGATATTAAAGGTGGAGCAATTTATGCCGAATACCGCACTGATGATGCGCGATTGACAATGGAAATAATTAAATCTGCAGCACTACATGGTTCAGAAGTAATTAATTATTGTAGAGTTCTGAAATTTATTTATGAAGATGGCAAAATAGTGGGAGCAAGGATTAAGGAAGAATTAAGTGGGGAGGAGTTTGAAATAAAATCCAGAGCAATCATCAATGCAGCCGGTCCATGGGTTGACGAATTAAGAGAGCTCGATAAATCGAAGCTGGGGAAGAGGCTCCAATTAACAAAGGGAGTACACCTGGTAGTCTCCAGGGAGAAACTGCCCATCCGACAAGCGATCTACTTTGACGTGGAAGAGGATAGTAGAATGATTTTCTGTATTCCCAGGGGTCGTGCTACCTATATCGGCACAACCGATACAAATTACGAAGGCAGTAAAGAGGAAGTGGTTGCTACAAGCGAAGATGCAACCTACCTTATTCTTGCTGTTAATCAAACTTTCCCAGGGGTGAATCTCACCCTGAATGATATTGAATCAAGTTGGGCGGGCTTGCGACCACTAATTTATGAAGATGGGAAATCTGCTTCTGAACTTTCTCGTAAAGATGAAATTTTTGAATCACCTTCAGGATTGCTCTCCATCGCGGGTGGTAAATTAACAGGATATCGCAAAATGGCAGAACGGGTTTTGGATCAATTGATCGATAGGACTTTCCCTGAGCGAGAGTTAGAAAAATGTGAAACCCATAAAATTAGACTTTTCGGATCCGATTTTAAGAATTACAGAGAAGTTAAACAATACATAGCTTCAATAGAGGCGTTATTAAAAAAAAATCAATTGCCTGACGAATATGCAAACTACCTGGTAGGTAACTATGGTAAACAAACTGACATTATTCTAAATGACATTCAATCTGGAGAAGCTGACATTGAATTAGCAAAGGCAGAATTGCGATTTGCCATTCATCATGAAATGGCTGTTACTCCGTTGGACTTTTTTATTCGAAGAACTGGGATGCTCTACTTTGACAAACCAAGAATGATGAGAGTAAGCAATGCTGTGTTATTGGAGTTCAAAATGCTGGCTGGTTGGGATCAAATTCAATATGATATCGAAAACAAGAGCGTTGAGAGCAGTATCAGTGGTGTAACAAGTTTTAAGTAAAATAGTTGAGCATGAGTGTGAGGAAGAAGTTGGTGATGTTTGCAATAGTATTTATTATCATTTCATGTACGAAGGAGGATGCTCCTGTGTCAACACAATATATAATTGCAAGTGAATTTAATGGAAATCCAAATTTATCAATCTACTCCTCAGGTTCAGGAAAAGTTGAGAAGATACCCTTACAAGGAGTAAGCAGCAACGCTAAGATCCTGGACATCTTACTTGTACCAAATGGCCTTTTCTTGATTTTCACTACTGGAATTCAGCTTCTCAATCCGTTGGATTGGAGTCTGGTAAGTAATGCGTTACATGTTTTTCCAGACCCTAGCTTTATTACTTATTCAAAGGGAACAATCTATGCTGCGATCAATGAAAATGGTTCTAGTTATTTAAGATCATATGATGAGAATACCCTGAATTTAATTCAGGATCAACTCATCGGCCCCGTTCAGGTGTATGCTTTAAAAGTTGTGCAGAATCGTATATTTATAAGCTATGATAAAACGATTCTTGTTTTGGATGCCGATCAGTTTGGGAAGGTTGGCGAAATGGAATTGAATAATAGTTGTGCTGACTTATTAGTTAATAGTCAAAACAACATACTTGTTTTTTATGAAAACAAGTGTAGCATCATTAACAATTCTGAATCAAAAATTTCCAGTTTTAGCCTACCGGGAGCCAGAACACTCTCGATTACTTCAATTGTCCCATCAGTTGTTCTTGATAGGGAGACTGATATTATATATTATTTCCAAGCACAGGCAGGGAATTCCCAATTTGTATTAACTTCTTTTGATTTGCGAAAAAATAGTTCCGCGGGAATCTCGCCTACCTACTATGCGGGAGAGGGGATTTATTTTGACCAGAAAAGTAAATACATTTTACTTGCAGATAAGATAGGAGCACCTGGACGGGTTGCTGTAATCAATACGAACGGTAAACTGATTGAGAGCATTAATATTCCAGGCAGGCTAATTAGAATTGTTTCTAAGTTTTACTAGTTAAATTATCAAACCTTGTTTTATAGATAACCTAAATGGAGAGAAGTAGTAGCATAAGGATTTTATTTTTTTGTATCGGCTTTCTTTTATTAATCGGTAGTGAAATACTTCGCGTCTATTTTATCATGCCTTTTCCAGGAAGTCAGCGTCATGAAGTTATTGAATTAGCTTATTTTATTGAGTCTCGCATTAATCTGCTTAGAATCGTGGGACTGATTATGATTGCGTATCCTGTAATGGTAATAATGAGATCAAATTTTATCAGAGCAAAAATAGCCGTGGCAGCTTTTCTTACAGTATGGTTGGTGATTGTATACCTGTTTAACTTTCAGTTTCTTGCCGACAAGATGTTCTACCAGCCAAAGAACAAACTGCTTCTTTCAGCTGAAGAAAGTAAGGTACTTACCCAACAGTTAATTTTAGGAGTATCTATTAACGGCAAGCAGAAAGCCTATCCTATTGAGCTTATCGGTTATCATCATCAGGTGAGAGACAGTGTTGGAGAAGAACCCGTGATGGTTACGTATTGTACGGTGTGCCGTACCGGACGTGTCTATGTTCCTGAGGTGGATGGTCAAGCAGAAGACTTTCGATTAGTGGGTATGGATCATTTCAATGCCATGTTTGAAGATAGCCGGACCAAAAGCTGGTGGCGACAAGTAAATGGAGAAGCTATGGTAGGCCCACTAAAAGGAAAATTCCTGACTGAGATACCGGCAGAACAGATACGCCTTGATGCCTGGATCAACCTATATCCCAATACAAAGATTTTACAGCCGGATAGTTTGTTTTTAGATGAGTATGCTTCATTGATTAATTTTGACGAAGGGAAAACTAAAGACGGCTTAGCCAGAGCAGATTCTCTTTCATGGAAGGAAAAATCCTGGGTCGTTGGCGTTAGTATGGGTTTGTTTGCAACTGCCTATGATTGGCACGAGTTAAATGCGAAACGGGTCATCAATGATGTAATAGCAGATATTCCATTACTGGTCGTATTGGAATCTGATAGTGTTTCGTTTCATGCTTTTTTGCGAGACTCACTAAATTTTAGCTATGATTCTGGAAAGGAAATGATGGTCGATACGAATACTCAATCCCTTTGGTCACTGAGGGGAGAGTGTAAAGAAGGACAATTAAAGGGAGCTCAGTTAAAATTGACCCAATCGTATCAAGAATACTGGCACTCGTGGAAAACATTTCACCCCAATACTACTAAATTTCATCCTATCCAATAACCGCTTCAATGTCCGAGTATCCAATTGTTGATAAAGCCTGGTGGAAAGAAGCAGTGGTATATCAAATCTATCCCAGAAGTTTTAAGGATAGTAACGGAGATGGCATCGGAGATTTGCAAGGAATAATTGAGAAGCTTGATTATATCAAAAGCCTGGGAGTAGATGCTGTTTGGCTTAATCCAATTTACAAATCTCCTAACGATGATGGAGGTTATGATATTAGCGACTATCATCAGATTCAGGAAGAGTTTGGAACCCTTCATGATTTTGAAATACTGCTGAACGGATTACACGGTCGAGGCATAAGACTCATCATGGACCTCGTAGTTAATCATTCCTCGGATGAACATTCATGGTTTATTGAATCTAGAAAATCAAAAGATAATTCATATCGTGATTATTATTTTTGGAAGCCTGCACTAAATGGTGGACCGCCAAATAACTGGCCTTCGTTTTTTGGTGGAAGTGCCTGGCAGTTGGATGAGCTTACAGGAGAATATTATTTGCATTTATTTTCATGCAAGCAGCCCGATTTGAATTGGGAGAATCCTATTCTAAGAAATGAGTTAAGGGACTTAATGAAATTCTGGCTGGATAAAGGGGTCGATGGACTTCGACTCGATGTTATCTCCGCCATTTCCAAGCGCACCGACTTTCCACCTACCGACACCCAGGATTTTAATGAGACAATCAGAAGATATTATTCTAATGGCCCTCGACTCAAAGAATTTATTGGAGAGATGCGCGAGAACGTGTGGGACCATTATAATGTAATGACGGTGGGCGAAGGCCCAGGGATCACCCCAAAGAATGCATTTGAGTATTTAGATGAGAAGAAGGGGCTTAATATGATCTTTCATTTCGGTCATATGTTTATGGATCAAGGTCCGGGTGGAAGGTTTGATCCGGTCCCTTACACTTTAACTGATTTCAAAAAAATCTTTAAAACATGGGACGATGCATTTGAAGAGAAAGGGTGGGGGAGTATTTTCTTAGGGAACCATGACTTTCCGCGCATGGTTTCGCGATGGGGAAGCGAACGCTATTGGGAGAAATCTGCAAAACTTCTGGCAACACTTTTACTTTCTATGCGGGGAACTCCATTCCTTTTTCAAGGGGATGAATTGGGCATGGTTAATCTTGAATTGAAGTCGATGGAGGATTCAAAAGATATTGAAACACTCAATGGCTGGCAAGGAGCAAAAAAAAGAGGTGTATCGGAAGAACAATTTCTTACTATTGCCAATCAAACAGGAAGGGATAATGCCAGAACCCCTTTTCAGTGGGATGATTCCAAGAATGCTGGATTTACAAAAGGCAATCCTTGGATGACGGTCAATCCAAAATATTTGGAAATTAATCATCAACTACAAGAGAAGGATGAAAAATCTATTCTTAACTATTTTAGGCAGATGATTAGCATCAGGAAATCTAATATGGTTTTAATCTATGGGCATTATTTGCCCATTGAAACAGATCATGAAAAGCTTTTCATCTATCAACGTAAAATGGCTATCCGCAAATGGGAGGAAAAAGCATTGCTCGTACTATTAAATTTTTCGGATGAAAAAGTTCAGCTTTCTTTGAAAGGCTCATTAAATGAGGAGCAGCGATTGATTGGCAATTATCCTGTGGTTAAGCAATTGGATTCTCTTAATCCTTGGGAGGCCTGTATTTATCAAATTGATGAAAGCATTGAATACTAATCTCTGGGGTATTGATCTCGGTGGCACTAAGATTGAAGGTGCTGTTTTAAAATCAGCTGCGGAACCTGAAGCGCTTTTCCGTGATCGGTTGCCAACTGAATCCGGCAAAGGCTATGATCATATCCTTGACCAAATTCAAAGCTTGGTAGAGAAGATGCAGCTTGCCGTTGGCTATAGGCCATCACGGATCGGTATAGGAACTCCGGGCACAGTTGATCTTGAAGTTGGTACTATAAAGAATAGTAATACGCCTTGTTTGAATGATCGATTTTTTAGACAGGATTTAGAAGCTCGGTTGGGGATTGAACTGATTATGGCCAACGATGCTAATTGTTTTGCCCTTGCTGAAACGAATACGGGAATTGTTAAGGAGAAATACCCCAACGCAAAAGTAGTCTTTGGAGTAATCATGGGGACAGGGGTAGGTGGCGGTGTGGTAGTTGACGGAAGAGTTATTAATGGGCTTCATGGTATTGGAGGGGAATGGGGACACAATTTTTTGGACGAATCCGGAGGGCCCTGTTACTGTGGTAAAAGTGGCTGTGTCGAAATGGTATTGTGTGGACCTGCGCTTGAGAAATTTTATCATTCTAAATCAGGTATCCCTAAATCCCTACAGGAAATAAGCATTCTCTATAAGTCAGGAACAGATGCAATAGCCATCCTTACGATGGAGCGACTAACTCATTTTTTTGGATTAGCCTTAAGTGTGGTGATCAATATTTTGGATCCGGATGTGATTGTTGTTGGTGGAGGGGTCGGGAACATAGATATTATTTATTCAGATGGGGTGGAATCTTTAAAAAAGTATATCTTTAATAACCGTCTGGATACCCCCATTCTGAAGCCTAAGTTAGGTGACAGCGCTGGTGTTTTCGGAGCAGCATTTTTAACCCTTTAGCTATGCAACAGATTGCAATTCTTGGACCTATCCCCAGAGATCATATTGTCACTCATCAGGGAGACTTGATTCAGAAATGGGGATGTGTTACCCATCCTGTAATTGCGCTATCCGCCTTGGCGGTTGATGATATTGAAATTATCCCGGTTTCACATCTTCGTACTGTCGATTTAGACAATGTGGTCGAAGTCTTTAGAGGTTATAAAGGTCTTAATCTAAACTATCTTACTACCAAAAATGATCAGGGAGATATTATCAGCCTACGTTTTGTAGATGTGAACAACCGACTTGAGCGCCAAACAGGATTTATGGATCCTATTTTACCGGCTGATGTTGAAGGTTTACTTAATTGCAGTGCCTTTGTTTTTATACCTATTAGTGATTATGAAATTTCATTGGACACGCTGAAGTTTCTGAAGAAAAAAAGTAAAGGTGTAATTATCTTTGACGCCCATGGCCCTACCACTTCTTGCCTTGTCACAGGAGAAAGGCAGCGTAAATTTTGGATCGATCGTGATCAATGGCTTCCGTATATCGATGTACTCAAAATGAATTTGGAGGAAGCTCATGCTTCCTGGTTTAAAAAGGAATATGAGAGTAAGGAATTCAATGAGTCTCCAGAATTTGATAAAGAGATGCTTCGGGCTTTTGCGTCACATTGTTTGGATAAGGGTGTAAAGTGCGTTTATATAACTGTTGACTCAAGAGGTTGTATGGCCTACTTTAAGAAGAAGGGTAAATTCTACGAAGAAATGGTTCCTGCTATTAAGGTAAAAGATGTGATCGACACAACAGGGTGCGGAGATTCTTTTGCCGGTGGTGTTGGCTTTGGTTTGTTAAAAAAGAAAAAGGACTACATCGAAGCGGCAAAATTTGGTAACGCGTTAGGAGCGCTCCGTACGCAGGGCAAGAGCTTTGATGTATTTAAATCATTGGCAGAAACACAAAAAATAGTTAAGCAAGGGCACGTCTAAAGGATTGAACTTGAAGCTTAAGATTCCTAAACTTTTAAGAAAATCATTTTGATCAAAGCCTGCATATTCGACTTGGATGGAGTTATTGTGGATACCGCTCATTATCATTTCATGGCATGGAAGCGTTTGGCCGCTGAAGTTGGTGTTAACTTGACAGAGCAGGAGAACGAAAAACTTAAAGGGGTGAGTCGCATGGACTCCCTGGAGATTATACTAAAGTTGGGTGGCATAGCAATAAATGAGCAAGAGAAAGAAGCATTAGCAAAGAAGAAGAATAACTGGTTTGTTGAATACATCAATGAGATGAAGTCCAATGAGATTTTTCCGGGAGTCAAGAAGTTGATTCAACAAATTGGAAGCACTGGCATTAAGGTAGCGCTTGCGTCTAGCAGTAAGAATGCAGAGACAGTTATTCAATTATTAGGTATTGCACCTTTGTTTGATGTCATGATCGATGGAACTATGATCGTTCATACGAAACCTGATCCGGAAATTTTCCTATTGGCTGCTTCGCGGTTAGGTATTAGTCCGAAGGAGTGTCTTGTCTTTGAAGATGCAGAAGCAGGTGTAGAAGCAGCTGTGCGGGCGGGTATGAAATGTATTGGTGTAGGATCACCAGCACAACTTTCTAAAGCAATCATAATAGTAAAGAATACGGCAGATTTTGATTTAAAGAATTTGAAGACACTATGAAAAACTACCTTAAACACCACGAGTGGCATATCATTGAAGAAGGTTTTGATCCACACCTTAATCGCGTTTCTGAGAGTATATTCAGTATTGGTAATGGTCGCATGGGACAGCGCGCCAATTTTGAGGAAGAGTATTCTGGTGACACCCATCAGGGTACTTATGTAGCAGGAGTTTACTATCCTGATAAGACACGCGTGGGCTGGTGGAAGAACGGTTATCCTGAATACTTCGCGAAAGTGTTAAATGCACCCAACTGGATTGGCATCAAAATAAAAATCGGGGACCAAAGTCTTGATCTGGCGAAATGTAAAGTAGAAAAATTTGTGCGTGTGTTAGATATGAAACAAGGACTTCTTCATCGGTCTTTCACGGCAACATTCCCAGATGGAAAGAAAGTAGCCATTGATTCAAAACGCTTTTGCAGCATGGCAGATGGTGAGGTGGGAGCGATACGGTATGCCATTACGCCTGTCAACTTTTCAGCCAAGACCACGATTACTATATCGGTTGATGCGAATGTATTGAATAAAGATTCCAACTATGATGAAAATTTCTGGGAGCCGATACATCAGGAGTCTCAGATGGGCTGGGCGATTG
This sequence comes from Bacteroidia bacterium, assembly GCA_031401775.1. Lineage (GTDB taxonomy): Bacteria > Bacteroidota > Bacteroidia > Cytophagales > Cyclobacteriaceae > ELB16-189. The sequence goes on from JANNRV010000066.1 coordinate 9,482, forward strand.
TAACGGCTGCCACCAAAAAGACTTCTTTTCATGTTTGCACAGGAATGGAATATGAACTTGAAACACAAGGGAAGAGAATCACCGGAAAAGTATCTACCAATGCAGAAGAAAAATATGCCGATAATGTTGTAGAGACAGACCTTAAGGAAGGAGAAGAACTAGTCATCTACAAGTATGCTGCTGTCCTTTCATCTGAAAATCATCCCAAGGAATATCTTGTTAACCTGTGCCGGGCCAAACTGGAAGAGATCAATAAGAAAGGCTTTGATGAATTATTGAAAGATCATATCGCCAGGTGGGCGCATAAGTGGGAAGAATGTGATGTTACCATCGATGGAGACATTGCTGCACAGCAAGGGATACGCTTCAATATCTTTCAGCTTACGCAAACCTATACCGGTGAAGACGAGCGCCTGAACATTGGGCCTAAAGGTTTTACCGGTGAAAAGTATGGAGGAAGTACCTATTGGGATACAGAGGCTTATTGCCTTCCCTTCTTCTTAAGTACTGCCGATCCTAAAGTCGCGCGCAATCTTTTAGTTTACCGTTACAAACATTTGCCAAAGGCCATCGAAAATGCAAAGAAGTTAGGATTTACCGATGGTGCAGCCTTCTATCCATTCGTAACGATGAACGGTGAAGAGTGTCATAATGAGTGGGAAATAACATTTGAAGAAATTCACAGGACCAGCGCCATGGCCTATGCCATTCGCGATTATATAAATTATACAGGTGACACTGCATATCTCAATGAGTGTGGATTGGAAGTTCTCATTGGTATCTCCCGCTTTTGGGCACAACGCGTCAATTGGTCGGCTGATAAAATGAAATATGTGATGTTGGGCGTAACAGGCCCTAATGAATATGAGAACAATGTCAACAATAACTGGTATACCAATTACCTCGCAGCGTGGACACTCAAGTATACCATTTGGGCTATTGATCAGGTAAAGAAATCGGATAGTAAAAGATTCAATGAAATTGCCGGATTAACGGCTTTCGGAGAAATGAAAGAAACGACCAAGTGGAAAGATATCATTGATAAGATGTATTACCCAGAAGATGCCAAGAGAGGTATTTTTTTACAGCAAGATGGTTTTCTTGATAAAGAGTTGCTAACGGTAAAAGACCTAAGACCTGAAGACAAACCATTAAACCAGAAATGGTCATGGGACCGCATACTCCGTTCATGCTTTATCAAGCAGGCAGACGTATTGCAGTGTATGTATTTGTTTGAAGAAGATTTTACGAATGAACAGATCAAGCGCAACTTTGATTTCTATGAACCGATGACCGTTCATGAATCTTCGCTTTCTCCCTGCGTGCACGTGATTCTGGCGTCAAAGATCGGGTATAAAGATCACGCGTATGATTTTTACCTCCGCACGGCCCGTCTTGATCTGGACGACTATAATAATGATACAGAAGATGGCTGCCACATTACATCCATGGCAGGCACGTGGATGAGTTTAGTAAAGGGTTTTGGCGGGATGAAAATTCTAAATGGTAAACTTCATTTTAATCCCTATCTGCCAACTCAATGGAAATCTTATTCTTTCCGGATTGAGTTTAGGGGTAGGGTGATCAAAGTTAAAGTTGCAAAAGAGAAAACAGAGACGATACTTGAGTCGGGTGAGGCGATGGTGATTAGCTTGAATGGCAAAGAGGTGAAGTTGTAATTCATTAAATGCAATAGAAATGACTTCAGGCTATCGTTCAGTCATTCATGGAAAGTCGTTTCACCAGTTGGTGAGCATTGTGATTATTCTTTGTTCAGCGGTGCTTGGCATTGAAACTTTCTATCCCGAACACAAATTGGTATTCGATGCCATTGACTGGTTGTTTACCCTATTCTTTGTTTGTGAAATTATTCTCAGACTCTTTGCAGAAGAGAATATACTTCATTTTTTCAAACTCTGGTCAATTAGAAGTAATTCGTCAGGCATTAAAAAAGTCGATGTCGAGGAGCAGGGATTTTGGAACTGGTTTGATTTTACCATCGTTGTTGTTAGCGTTGCTAGTTTATTTTCTCATGTATTTGAACACCCGGAGTTCTTGGTAGTGAGTCGTTTATTCCGAGTGCTCCGCGTCATGCGACTCCTTGAAATAAGTGATGAACTGAAAGCAGTAGAGCGAAAGATTGTAAGTATTATTCCCACTATTTTTTCCTTCGCGCTTTTGTTAGGAATTTTATTGTATATCTATTCAATTATCGGGGTTTATTTATTTAGCCATCATCAATACCAACATGCCGATTTTTCTTCTCTTGGGCATGCATTCTTAACTTTGTTTCAATTGATGACGCTGGATGGATGGTCTGACATGATGTATGCGGCAAGTGATAATTATAATGGGAGTTGGTTGATCAAGAGCTACTTTGTAAGCTTCGTTGTATTGACGGCCATCATTAGTTTTAATGTCTTTGTAGCGGTGCTCACTTCTCAGGTTCATGAAAAATTCATTGAGGACCAAAAAAAGGCTGATAAGAAGCTCGTGAAGCTGGAAGGAGAGATATCTGAGACTGAGCAGGAGGTGGAGGCCGGATTCAAAGAATTACTCATTGAGATTCGTTCACTAAGAAGTGAGGTAAGAGAATTGAAAAACGGAAAATAATTTACCATTCTTTTCCTTAACTGGCGCAAGCCTCGCTTGCGCCAGGTTGAGTTAATTAAAAACCTCTAACTACAGAGATTTTTTGTTCTTAGAAAATCAGCCCCTCTCCTCCGGAGAGGCTGGGTGAGGCGAGGCATTTTCAGCTACTCATGACTTATATCATTTTTGCCCAACTATAAATCATTTACTTTGCATCAATGATTGGTCTATCACAAAACTCTTCAAGGCTAAAATATGCACAAGATGCCCTGGTCATCCTTTTAATTCTTTATTTCGGCCGTGGCCTGTTTGTTCCTCTTAGTTTTGCTTTGCTCATCAGCTTCATTTTATACCCGGTTTGCAAATGGCTGGAAGGTAGGAGGCTCAGACGCGTTACAGCTATTGTCATTAGTCTGTCCGCTCTGGTATTACTTTCTTTAGGAATTATATACCTTCTCCTTACTCAATTATTTTCATTCATAAAGGAGTGGCCGCGATTGCAAAGTCAGTTAGCGGATTCGTTCAGTGCACTGAGTGTTTATGTTACAGACCGGTTTGGTGTCAGCGGGCTTGAACAAAAACAGTGGTTTAATGATTTTCTGAATAATTCTGGGGGAGATGCCATTCAATTAATACAACGCACCGTTTCGGCTTCCATGGTTTCGGTGGTATTGGCAGTGCTCATTCCGATCTACGCTTACCTTATATTGTATTACCGTCATCGGCTGGTAGATGCCTTGTATTATCTCTTTCCGGAGGAAGGTCGTGAGAACTTAAGAGATATTCTCCAGCAGTCCATTGGTTCGTATTACAACTTTATAAAAGGGATGGCGGTTGTCTATCTGATTGTGGGTGCATTGAATAGTTTAGGGTTGTTCCTTTTAGGCATACCGCATGCCTTACTTTTTGGCTACACTACTTCAGTACTTACAATCATTCCGTATATAGGAATAATGATTGGCGCTTTGCTTCCCATTTCCGTGGCATGGGTCACCTATCAATCCGCACTTTATCCGCTTGGGGTAGTAATCATTTTTGCTGTTGTGCAATACCTTGAGGCCAATGTTATTTTCCCTTGGGCGGTAAGCGACCGATTGAAAATCAATACCCTTGTTACAATTGTCGTTATTATTGGAGGGGGAATTATCTGGGGTGCGGCAGGAATGATTCTATTCATACCCTTTCTCGGAATCCTTAAATTGATAGCGGATCGTAGTCCAAAACTGAAATTTTGGTCAGTACTGTTGGGGACGGATTCTTAGCATCAACTCTTTTTCTTCTTCATATAGATCACCAATCCCGCAAAGGCCAGGGTGAGCATGATGGGAATCGCCATCGTAACGTTGATAATCTCTGGTCCCGCGGCTTTCTTTGCTTCGTTTAAAGCCATCGCCATCTCTGTACCGGATGCAGCATTGACATAAGTAGAAAGTTCGGTTCCTTCAGGAAGTTTTGTAGCCAAGAGCCTATCGTAATACCCACCCATAAACATGAGATAGAGTGAAACGGCAAACATACCGGCTCCTCCCATAAGGTTAAGCCCTACTGCTCCTGTCTTCGGAAGATTTTCTGCAACAAACCCAATCATCGTAGGCCAGAAGTAGCAAACGCCCATTCCAAATACCAGCGCTCCGACAAAAAGCATATTCCCGGTGCTATGTCCCAGCAGATACAAACCGATGGCGGCCAGAAAAGCAGACATCACAAGTACGCCTTGAGGGGAGAAGCGATGCACTACGGGCTCGGCAAGTCCTCGGCCGATTACCATCACCCCGGTAGTAAGAGTTAAGATGAGGATCGCATTATCGGTCACACTCTTTAATAAAACATCAATCCATTGGCCGGTAAACAATTCGGTGATAGCCGTACCAAACATACACACGATCATGAAGAGAAACAGAGGGTTGAGCAATGACTTATACATTTCACCTGTGGATACCCCGGAAGCCACACGTTCGGTAACCGGAAATTGAAGTTTGGAGAATAAATATCCATAGATGGCGGTAGGAATCAGCATCGTGCCTACCTGCACTTGCCAGCTTATTCCAAGCCGATCAAAGAAGAATACGATCAATGTACCAATCACAATTCCACCCGGAAACCATAAATGAAAGTGATTTAGCTTGGTTGTTTTGTTATCGGTATAAAGTGAAGCGACAAGAGGATTGCAGGCCGCTTCTACCGTTCCATTAGCAATACCAACCAGTAGGGTTGATATAAATAATGACCAATAGCCATTGGCAAAAATGGTTAGCACAATGCCCATTAAATGAAAGATAAAAGCAAGTACCAGAAGCCTCTTCATGCCGATAACATCTACTACCATACCTCCGATGATCACGGCCAGTGGAAATCCCCAAAAGGCAGTAGCTGCAATAGTTCCTAATTGCTGAGCGCTAAGATTAAAATCGACACCCAGGCGATTAAGGATACCGGCCCGGATTCCAAACGATAGGGAAGTGACTAAGAGGGCGAGGCAACTTGCCCAAAATAGTCTTGATCGGTCTATGGACTGAGTCATGATCGCTATTATTTTATGAGGGAAGATGGGAGGAAATTCTCTCTTCTGCAAGCAGGAATTTGATGGACTTAACTAAAGAAGTATTTTGCATAGGTGAGCGCACAAGGGTACCTTCTCGGCATTGATATCGGAAGTTCTTCTATCAAGACTAGCCTTGTCTCGGTGGCTACCCGTCAAAGTAAATCTACTGCACAATCTCCCCATGAGGAAATGCCGATCACAGCTTTACGTCCCGGCTGGGCAGAGCAAGACCCCGAAATGTGGTGGGGTCATACCGTCAGAAGCATACAGAATTGTTTACTTAAAGGCGGCATTGAGGGAGAAAATGTTTTAGGAGTAGGGATATCCTACCAGATGCATGGGCTTGTTTGTGTTGACAAGAGCCAGAAGGTGTTGAGACCTTCCATTATCTGGTGTGATAGTCGGGCAGTAGAAATTGGCAATGAGGCCTTTCGGCAACTGGGCGAAAAATATTGCCACCAACATTTATTAAACTCGCCCGGAAATTTTACCGCTTCTAAGTTGAAATGGGTGAAGGACAATGAACCTGCTTCGTTTGATAGGATACATAAGGTGATGCTTCCCGGTGATTTTATTGCGATGCGTTTAACAGGGGATATAGTAACCACTGCATCAGGATTATCAGAGGGTATGATGTGGGATTTTCAAAAAGCTTCTCCTGCTGATAAGTTATTGAACCTATATGGATTTGAGCCCTCTATCTTAGCCGATGTAGTTCCGACATTTTCCGTTCAAGGCAAACTTCAAAAGAGTGTTGCTGCCATGTTAGGATTAAAAGAAGGAACACCCATTGGGTATCGGGCCGGAGATCAGCCCAATAATGCATTTTCATTAAATGTATTGAATCCGGGAGAGACTGCCGCTACGGCAGGGACATCAGGTGTGATTTATAGTGTAACTGACCAACGTGCCTTCGATCTAAAATCACGTGTCAATACGTTCATGCATGTTAACAATAATCCGGAAAGCAAGTCAGGAAGGCAAATTAGAAATGGTGTTCTACTTTGTATTAACGGTACTGGTATTTTAAATAGTTGGCTTCGTAAGAATATGAGGAGCAGTGGACTGCTTGACTACGAAACCATGAATAAAATTTCAGAGGAGGCACCTATTGGTTCCGGTGGGTTGGTGGTATTGCCTTTTGGCAATGGAGCAGAACGTATTCTTGAAAATAGAAATATGAATAGCTCGTTTCATGGATTGGACTTCAACAGGCACAATCAATCCCATGTTTTTAGGGCGGCTCAAGAGGGCATTGTATTCGCCTTAAAGTATGGGTTTGATATTCTTCAACAGATGGGTTTGAAATCCAGTGTGATCCGAGCGTGTAATGCCAATATGTTTTTAAGTCCATTATTTCGCGAAGCATTCGTCAATACCATTGGCACACGCCTGGAGGTGTATGATACCGATGGTGCAAAAGGTGCAGCACTAGGTGCAGGAATTGGTTGCGGAGTATATTCTTCATTTGAAGAAGCTTTTAAAGAATTGAAGATGATACGCATTGAGGAGCCTGATGCTGTTAAAGTTGACCAATATGCATTGGCGTATTCTTCCTGGCAGAAATATTTAGAAAAGCAAAAATAGATTAACTGATGTTACACAAAATTGTCAATGTCATTTCGAGCGTGAGCGAGAAATCTACCGATAGTGCAGTATCGCAATTGATGTTTGGTTATTTTGTGGGATTAATAGATTCAAATGATTTAAAACACAATAGACATGAAAACAACCCGAACCAAACCCTACTTCAAAGGTATCAACCGGATTAAATATGAAGGGCCTGAGTCTGACAATCCACTTGCCTTTAAATACTACAATTCGAAGCGCAAAGTAGGAAAGAAGACAATGGAAAATCATTTCCGTTTTGCCATAGCCTACTGGCATACCTTCTGCGGAACCGGGGGCGATCCGTTTGGAGGTGGTACGAAAAATTTCCCCTGGTCACAAAGTGCAGATGCCATGCAACGCGGTTATGATAAAATGGATGCTGCCTTTGAATTCATTACTAAAATTGGAGCACCATTCTATTGTTTCCATGATTACGATTTAGTTGAAGAAGCTCAATCTTTAAAGGAATCTGAAAAGAGGCTATCCAACATGGTGGCCTACGCAAAACAGAAACAAAAAGAGACAGGTGTAAAGTTATTATGGGGAACAGCCAATATGTTTTCTCACGCGCGCTACATGAATGGGGCAGCCACCAATCCGGATTTTGAAGTGGTATGCTGGGCGGGGGCGCAAGTAAAAAACGCGATTGATGCAACAATTGAATTAGGCGGAGCGAATTATGTTTTCTGGGGTGGGAGAGAAGGATACCTTACATTGCTCAACACCAACATGAAACGTGAGCAAGAGCATCTTGCTACATTCCTTCACATGGCCCGCGACTATGGGAGGAAGAATGGTTTCAAAGGAACATTCTTAATTGAGCCTAAGCCGATGGAACCTTCCAAACATCAATATGATTTTGATTCGGCAACAGTAATATCATTTCTTCGTCAGTATGACCTGATGGATGATTTTAAGCTGAACCTTGAAGTGAACCATGCTACCTTAGCGCATCACACTTTTCCGCATGAGTTGCAAGTAGCAGCGGATGCAGGTATGTTGGGGAGTATGGATGCCAATCGGGGCGATTACCAAAACGGATGGGATACCGATCAATTTCCAAATAATCTTTACGAACTCACAGAATCTATGCTTGTGATACTCGCAGCCGGTGGGTTCAAAACTGGAGGAATCAATTTCGATGCAAAGACCCGCAGGAATTCAACTGACCTTGCTGACATTTTCTACGCGCACATCGGAGGGATGGATACTTTTGCCCGGGCGCTTCTAACGGCTCAGGCGATCATGGATGATGGTGAATATGATGAATTACGGAAGCAACGTTACAGTTCATTCGATTCGGGCAATGGGAAAAAGTTTGAGCGGGGTAATCTTTCGCTGGAAGCACTTCGCAAAATGGCACACAAGAAAGGTGAGCCTCGTCAATTGAGCGGCAGGCAAGAGTATTTTGAAAATTTGATTAACAAATACATTTAGGCCATCTCTAAAAACCTAAGTGAGTTATCAGACTGAGTTTGTCGAAGTCGATTTAAAGTACATTTTTATATGAATATGTTTCGACAGACTCAACATGACAAGGTTTTTAGAGATGCCCTTTAGTTTATCGGCATTTGATACCGGAACAATCGATTGAAATACCGTCCTTAAAATATCGTTTGAACGATGGCTTTTAGCCGCTTCTTTTGAATAAATTGGCTTACTAATTAAACCTGATAATGAAAAGAAAACTAAGAATGGGCATGGTCGGGGGAGGCCTTACCTCTTTTATCGGACCCATTCATCGGAAGGCTGCCGGTATTGATGGTGAAATCGACTTAGTGTGTGGCGCTTTCTCTGTGGTACCCGGAGAGTCGGAGGCTACCGGGCAAGCACTTTACCTCGATCCTAAGAGAGTTTATACAACTTATCAGGAGATGTTTGATAAGGAGAAGAATATGCCGGAAGACAAAAGAATAGATTTCGTATCGGTAGTCACTCCCAATCATGTTCACTTTGGCCCATCTAAGATGGCACTGGAGAGTGGATTCCATGTACTGGTTGAAAAGCCCATTGCTTTTTCATTAGAAGAAGCAAGAATATTGGAGAAGCTTGTTGATCAGACTGGACTGATCCTTGGATTGACTCATACCTACACCGGTTATCCATTAGTAAAAGAAGCTCGATATAGAATTGCGCAAGGTGAGTTAGGGAAAATCAGAAAAGTGTTTGTTGAATACCCGCAAGGTTGGTTATCTACATTACTGGAAGGTACCGGCAATGCCCAGGCATCCTGGCGCACAGATCCCAAACAATCCGGATTAGGTGGAGCGATTGGAGATATCGGAACGCATGCTGCTAATCTTGCTGAATACATAACAGGAGCCAAGATTACTGAGATTTGTGCGATGCTTAATACGGTGGTGGAAGGTCGTCATTTGGATGATGACAGTTCCATGCTACTTCGTTTTAACAACGGAGCTTCAGGTGTTTTGCTGGCTACCCAGGTAGCAGCTGGCGATGAGAATAATTTAAACATTCGGGTCTATGGCGAAAAGGGCGGACTGGAGTGGAAGCAACAAGACCCGAATACCTTGATTGTAAAGTGGCTGGACAAACCCATGGAAATAATTAGAGCGGGCCAGAAATATTTATCAGATGATGCAAAAGCATTTACACGCACACCGGCAGGCCACCCCGAAGGATATCTCGAAGCATTTGCCAATATCTACCGCGCTTTTACAAATGGTGTTCGCGATTATAAGCCGGGCCAAAAAACTGACTATGCGAAGAAGTTTGATTTTCCGGATGTAAAGGACGGTGTACATGGCATGGCTTTCGTACAAACGGCAGTAGAATCCTCGAACTCAAATACGAAGTGGACGAAATTTAACTCTTGATAATCGAATGAAGACAATTAAGGGTCCCGCCATTTTTCTCGCTCAGTTTATGGGTGATGAGCCTCCCTTTGATAACCTAAAATCAATTTGCAAGTGGGCAGCTTCTCTTGGCTACATAGGCGTTCAGATTCCGTCCTGGGATAGTCGTTGCATCGACTTAAAGAAAGCGGCAGAGAGTAAGGACTATGCTGATGAGCTTCGTGAAACCGTGGAGTCCTGTGGATTGAAGATCACAGAACTTGCCACACACCTTCAGGGGCAGTTGGTAGCGGTAAACCCTGCTTATGATGTCATGTTTGATGGATTTGCACCCAAATCCGTTCACGGGAAACCAAAAGAGAGAACAGCGTGGGCAGTTGACCAGCTAAAGTTAGCTGCTAAAGCCTCCAAGAATCTAGGATTGAAAGCACATGCCACTTTCTCAGGTGCCTTGATGTGGCATACGGTTTATCCTTGGCCACAGCGCCCTGCAGGATTAGTAGAAGATGCTTTTAAAGAATTGGCTAAAAGGTGGCTCCCCATATTGAATGCTTTTGATAAAGCTGGTGTAGATGTCTGTTATGAAATTCACCCGGGAGAAGATCTTCATGATGGAATAACCTTTGAGCGATTTTGGGAAGCGACAGGCAAACATCCACGGGCCAATATTCTTTATGACCCAAGCCATTTTGTTTTGCAGCAACTGGATTATTTGCAATACATTGACTTCTACCATTCTTTTATAAAGATGTTTCATGTAAAAGATGCTGAGTTTAATGCAACAGGCAAAAGCGGAGTGTATGGAGGTTATCAAGATTGGGTCTATCGCCCCGGGAGATTTCGCTCCCCTGGTGATGGACAGGTAGATTTTAAAACTATCTTTTCAAAGCTTGCCCAGTATGGATATGAAAGTTGGGCTGTACTCGAATGGGAGTGTTGTATCAAACATCCCGAGCAGGGCGCTGCAGAGGGAGCACCCTTTATCAAAAACCACATCATCAGGGTGACAGATAAAGCTTTTGATGATTTTGCTTCGTCTGGTAAAAACCCTAAATTGAATAGAAAAATTCTTGGTATCTAAACTGATAGATTGAATAAACATGAAGAAGATCATTTATTATGCACTTGCAATGACTTTGGTGGCTTGCGGCTCAAAAACTGAAAATAAAAATACCGAAGAGTATGTTGCCAATGAGAGTGCTTCTGAAGCGCCTGCAACAATGGATATAATTGCGCAGGGAGAGGCGCTGGTAAAAGCAAGTGATTGTAAAACCTGCCACCATTTGGTGAATAAAATTATAGGGCCTGCACATACTGAAGTGGCAAAGAAATATGAGTTCAATAAGGTTAGCGTGGATATGCTGGCGCAAAAAATTATCAAAGGAGGTGTAGGCGTATGGGGTGAAGTACCGATGAGTGCCCATGTAGATATTACCCAGGCCGATGCGGAGAAGATGGCTCGTTATGTATTGTCATTGGATGGAGAGACGGAACACTAGAAAATTAATGAGTAAAACTTTAGTTGAGATCAATTATGAAAAGCAAGATAATTAGACTAGCCATAAGAAATTTTGGCTTTGCCTATTTCATAGTATACCTCTGGGGCTGTGGTCCAGAGAAGAAAAATGAATCAGTTCCCGCTGATGTTCAAGGCGGGTTCAATTCAATCTTTTTTGATGTAAAGGATATAAAAATCCCGAGCGAAAATCCTGATTCGTTAGAACAAACTACGAAACATATGGAAAGCATCAACTTAGAGGGTAGTGAAGCTTTTTGGCCTGGTCATGAGCATTTTTTTATGAATTCAATTGGTTCAATAGAGTTTACTAAAGAAGGTTCTTACTCTTTTCGCCTTTTGGTGAGTGGTAAAATAAAGTTGCAATTGAATAACAAAGTTTTATTTGAAGTGAAGACTCCTCAGGATACTATTTTGGAGAACCTTCAGTTTGTAGATGCTGGCAAGAATCTCTTCGAGATAGAATACTTTGATGGTGGATTGAACCCTAAAATTGTATTGGAATGGATCAATGAGGGTGGTACTTCGGAAGTAATTCCTAAAGAGAGGATTCACCCTGCAGACTTATCACTCGATGCAGAACCTTATGAAAAGGCAGCAATTCGCCCACAAGAGAAGTCTGCTCAAAGCCCTAACACGCTCTCTCCGGACGAAGCAAAAAAAGGATGGAAACTTCTTTTTGATGGCCAAACCACCAAGGGTTGGCATACTTACAATAAGCCGGGAACTATTGGGAGAAAATGGCATGCTGAAGAAGGTACATTGACTTTTGATGGACGAAATCGCTTTAAATACAAGTTCGAAGGACGAATGAATGAGATGGGTGATACCTATAAAGTCAAAGATGGTGGAGAAGATATATTAACGGATGGAGAGTATGAGAATTTTGAATTGATGTTAGAATGGAAAATTTCAGAAGGAGGCAATAATGGTATTCTTTATTCAGTGTTGGAGGATAAACAATATAAGGACATATGGAATACAAGTCCTGAAATGCAAGTGCTGGATGATTTCGTTCACAAAGACGGATTAATTTACAAGCACCGGGCTGGAGATTTATACGATTTAATTGCCTGTAAAGAAATTGCAGTACGACCACAAGGGCAATGGAACCAGGTTAAAATAGTAAAGAATAAAGGAAAGGTTGAGCATTGGTTAAATGGAATTAAGGTAGTGGAGTATGATACGAATTCAACAGAATGGACGGAGATGATCAAAAAGAGTAAGTTTTCAAACTTAGCGAATTTTGGTACACAAGGTAAAAGGAAGATAGGCTTTCAGGATCATGACAATCAGGTATGGTACAGGAATATAAAAATCTTGGAGCTTAAGTGAAGTATTGCGACTCGTGAAGAGTAAAGTTTTATTCCTTTTGTTTTCCGTTATTTTTCCGCTGAAGCTAACAGCTCAATCAAAACGCATATTAGTATTTAGTAAAATGAAAGAACACCGCCATGAATCCATTGTGGTGGGTAAGATAGCGCTTATCCAGCTGGGGAAACGAAACGGTTTTGAAGTTGATACAACTGAGAATGCAGACAACTTCAGCGATATCTCATTAAAAAAGTATAAAGCAGTTATTTTTTTTAACACAACGGGTGATGTACTTAATCAAGTTCAACAATTAGCTTTTGAGAAATTTATTGAAAAAGGTGGAGGCTTTGTAGGTATTCATTCGGCTGCCGATACAGAGTATGATTGGGTTTGGTATGGGAAATTAGTGGGGGCTTATTTTAAAAACCATCCTGTGATTCAGCCAGCAACTTTAGTGAGAGCCCAGGATTCTAAGCTTACCCGGGATTTACCCGTTGAGTGGAGGAGGACAGACGAGTGGTACAATTTCAAACAAATCTCACCGGATATCAATGTGCTCTACACAATTGATGAAAGTTCCTATAAAGGAGGAGAGAATGGGGGATTCCACCCCATTTCGTGGAAACATGAGGTAAAAAAGGGTAGGGCATTTTATACTGCCTTGGGCCACACAAGTGAAAGCTATTCCGAGCCATTGTTTCTAAACCATATCCTTCGGGGAATCCAATATTCCGTCAAGGAAATAAATTGAGTTGATCTTTTGAATCCAATTGTGGATATTGACTGAACTTCTAATCTATGGTCATCGGTATCTTCGATAATGAGTTTGTAAAATGTGAGTTGGATGACTCTTTGCCTGTATTAATCCATCGTTGGAAATCAGAACTTCCCGGGGAAGAGTTTAAGTACAATCTGAGACGCGTTCTGGACGAATATCAAAATTTAAAGAAATCCTACAATCAGTTGGCTTGGCTGGCAGATACCGTAAAGCTAGGAGAGCTGGATGAAGATGTTGAGGAATGGCTGGTCAATAGCTGGGAAGATTTAATATTTAAAAAGGCAGAGGTAAAAATTCATGCCGTCATTCTCGGTCAGAGCATTTTTGCCGATTACCCGATGGAGAAATTTAAGACCGATTCAGAGGTAAAATTTAAAGAACTCAATGTTCACGTAGGAGTTTTCTCTAATCAAAATGAGGCCTATCAGTGGATTAAACAACAACAATTAAACGCATGAAACGGAGAGAATTTATTCAAACCTCAGTAGCAGCAGCCGCCATCCTTAGCCTTCCTTCTTCTTGCACGGCATCGCCAGAACTGAAGATGGGACTTCAACTTTATTCGCTTCGGGATTTAATTAGAACTGACCCTAAAGGCATAATGAAAAAAGTAGCCGAATATGGTTATCAGGAAGTAGAAACGTTTGAATATGATGATGGTAAACTTTATGGTTTGACATTAAAAGAGTTTGGGGATTATACAAAAGGCTTGGGCCTTTCAATAATAAGTGGTCATTATAAATTGGGGAAGACAAAAACCGAGATTAAAGGCACATTGTTAAATGAATGGGAGAGGGCCGTGGCGGATGCAAAAGAAGTGGGGCAGAAGTACATGGTATTGGCCTACCTTGAGCCGGATGAGCACAAATCATTAGATGATTACAAAATGGTTTGTGAAGCCGTAAACAAAGGAGCAGAGGTGTGTAAAAAATATGACATGCAGATGTGCTACCATAATCATGAATTTGAGTTTGAGGAATTTGATGGACAGGTGGCATATGATCTTATGTTAAAAGAGTTGGACCCCAAGCTAGTTTCTATAGAACTGGATTTGTATTGGGTGACGCGTGCTAACAAGGATCCCCTGGATTACTTTACCAAGTACCCGGGCCGATTTGAGCAATGGCATGTAAAGGATATGGATAAAAATGATATGAAAAAGCAGGTTGATGTCGGCACAGGCAGAATCGATTTCAAGTCAATTTTTGCCAAAGCTTCCCAGGCCGGAATGAAGCATTTTTATCTTGAGCAGGAGCACTACCCCTCCTCCCCATTAGAAAGCGTAAAAAATTCAATCCTCAATTTGAAGAAAATATTAGGATAACATAATCTGATTCTGTTAGGATAGGGAGATAAACTATCCAATTAGGCTAAACTAATCCACTACGCAATCGTTTGAACCCTTTCTTTTTCTCTATTTCTCCGTTATTTTTGAGCTATTCAACTTAATCAATTTGATATGACTGACAATACAAAGAGCACCTATCCAGTTAAGCATAATGATCTACTGGCGTGGGTAAAGCAAACAGCCGATTTATGCAAACCCGCACAAATCCGTTGGTGCGATGGCTCAAAAGCTGAATACGATGAAATGTGTAACCTACTGGTAGGGAAAGGAACATTTATCCGTCTTGATAAGAGGCCCAATAGCTTTGCTTGCTTTTCTGATGCAAGTGATGTGGCGAGGGTAGAGGACAGAACCTATATCTGCTGCCGCAAGAAAGAAGATGCGGGGCCCACTAATAATTGGGTGGAACCGAAAGAAATGAAGCAGACTCTTAACAAGCTTTTGGATGGTTGTATGGCAGGACGAACCATGTATGTCATTCCTTTTTGCATGGGCCCGCTTGGCTCCCCATTATCACATATAGGAATCGAAATAACCGACTCTGAATATGTTGTTGTTAACATGCATATCATGACCCGGGCCGGCAAGAAAGTAATGGATGTATTAGGTGCCACTGGCGACTATGTAAAATGCCTTCATACTTCAGGCGCGCCATTAAAAGCAGGCCAAGCCGATGCAAAGTGGCCATGCAATCCAAGTACGAAATACATTGTTCATTATCCTGAAGAGCGATCCATCGTGTCGTATGGCTCTGGATATGGTGGCAATGCATTGTTAGGCAAGAAATGCTTCGCCTTGAGGATTGCTTCTTCCATGGCGCAAGAAGAAGGTTGGCTGGCAGAACATATGTTAATTCTTGGGGTAGAAAGTCCGAAGAAGGAAAAGACCTATGTGGCGGCTGCCTTCCCAAGTGCCTGCGGTAAAACAAACTTTGCCATGCTCATTCCACCTACTGAACTAGACGGTTGGAAAGTTACTACTGTGGGAGATGATATTGCGTGGATTAAGCCGGGTAAGGATGGTAAGTTATACGCCATCAACCCGGAAGCTGGATACTTCGGTGTAGCACCCGGTACAAATAACAAGAGCAATCCAAACGCCATGAAGTCGATTGAAAAAAATACAATCTTCACCAATGTGGCAGTTACTTCAGATGGAGATGTATGGTGGGAGGGTATGACCAAGGAAGCCCCTAAAAACCTAACGGATTGGCGTGGGCAAAAGTGGGATCCGGATTCTGGAAAACCAGCGGCTCACCCAAATTCAAGATTCACTGCTCCAGCATCACAGTGCCCAAGTATCGATCCGGATTGGGAGAATCCAGCAGGTGTACCAATTGGAGCTTTTATTTTTGGTGGCAGAAGAAGCACAACTATTCCGTTGATCTATCAGGCTCATAACTGGAATTATGGTGTATACCTTGCAGCAACCATGGGCTCGGAGACAACAGCTGCTGCTTTCGGAGAAGTAGGTAAGGTTCGCAGAGATCCTTTTGCCATGTTGCCATTCTGTGGCTATCATATGGGAGACTATTTTAATCACTGGCTTCAGTTTGGTCGCGATATTCCAAATCCTCCGAGAATTTTTGGCGTTAACTGGTTTCGAAAAGATGAGAACGGAAACTTCTTGTGGCCGGGTTTTGGCGAAAACATGCGCGTATTGAAATGGATAGTTGAAAAGATTCAAGGTAAATCCAATGCCGTGGAAAGTCCTATTGGATGGATGCCGCACTATGATGATATCGATTGGACGGGATTGAATTTTACAAAGCAGCAGTTTGAAGCGCTTATGCTGGTGGATAGGGAAGCCTGGAAGAAAGAACTTTCTGAACATGCAGAGTTGTTCGAACGGATGTATGACAAGCTGCCAAAAGAATTCATCTTCATGCGCGAGTTGTTATTGTCGAGTCTATGGCGTTCTCCTGAAAAATGGAGCGTAGAGCCGGAGACGGAGTAATTTCAAAAAAAATTAATCTTGATCGTAGTCCCTTCATCACGTTGATGAAGGGATTCTATTTTGCCGGCTAATGGGACTTAGAGATTAAGCATTTCAACAAGCACTGTTTTAATTGTATTAATTTCATCTGACTTTATCCTGCCCAAACTCTCCTTTCCGAGCCTACTTTCATCAACCGCCCTAATTTGATCCAGGCATACTTCACAAAATTTATTACCAAAGCGCAGCTCTACTCGCGAGGGATAAGCTCTCAAGGTGGTTGTCATGGGGGCGATGATTACTGTTCCGAGAGCAGTATTCATATCCGAAGGTGAAAGCACTAGGCAATGTCTTTTCTTTTTCATTTCAGACCCAATAGTTGGATCAAGATTTACCAGATGAACATTAAATTCCTTTACCATGTCCACTCGGTTTCATCAAACTTATTAGCTACTAAGACTAATTTTTGTTTAGACTTTTTAAAATCAGACCATTTTTTCTTTTTTATCTCCTTTTCAGCCGAGATCATGATGACTTTATTTTTCACTGTAATTTTTACAATATCCTTTACCCCACTTTCATCAAGTATAGATTTAGTGAATAGTATTCCTCTCGAATTGCCGATTCGCCTGACTTTGGCGGTAGTGCTGCCCATAATTTTAGTGGTTATAACGCAAAGTTATAACAAATGGGTTGGTGGACAATTTTTCTTCCCTTTTTTGAAGAGGATGATACTGTTGATATTTTAAATTAATAGACCTACTTTGTGAAGACTTAAATTGTCATTTGAATGAGTTCTGAGAAAACATTCTTTGGTCACCCTCGCGGACTCGCAACGTTATTTTTTACTGAAATGTGGGAGCGCTTTAGTTACTACGGAATGCGAGCTCTGCTTCTTTTGTTTATGGTAGGCTCCATTGAGAACGGAGGAATGGGACTTGATGAAAAAACAGGCGGAGCTATTTATGGCCTTTATACCATGTTTGTCTATCTGCTTGCATTGCCTGGTGGTTGGCTGGCCGATAAGTATTTTGGACTTCGTAAGTCAGTTTTCTATGGCGGTTGCCTGATCACCTTTGGTCACTTTTGTCTTGCTTTTCCTTTTCCCCAAACATTCTTCCTTGGATTACTTTTTATCGTCATGGGTACTGGCATGCTGAAACCCAACATCAGTAGTTTGGTAGGCGAATTATATTCAACACAAGATCATGCCAGGCGCGATGCAGGTTTCTCTATTTTCTTCATGGGTATTAATATTGGTGCTACCCTCGCTCCAATCATTACCAGCTATTTGGGAGAAAAGATAAACTGGCATTATGGTTTTGCTGCGGCAGGTATCGGCATGCTTTTCGGTGTGATTCAATACAAGATGACGGAAAAGACCTTGGGTACTGCTGGTCTTGAACCATCTAGATTGGAAGACCCCGTTTTACAAGCTGCTCGTGATAAAAATATCAAAATTGGATTATTAACTCTAGGTGCAGGATTATCACTTCTTTTGGCATTACTGTTTATTGGAACAATTACAATTGATCCTGCAATCGTGGCGAAAGGAGCTACGTACACGCTCGTTGCCAGCATCATTCTCTATTTTGGATATATTCTATTTTTTGAAGAGCTTAACAAAGATGAGAAGAACAAGGTCAAGGTTATTTGCTTGCTCTTCGGAGCATCAGCGATGTTTTATATGGGCTACGAGCAACAGGGCTCATCATTAACGTTATTTGCGGATCGCTATACGGATCGATTCATTGGAAGTTTTGAGTTCCCCTCAGGTTGGTTTCAAACAGTACCGGCAGGAGGAGTAATTATTTTTTCCCCGCTTTTGGCGTGGCTTTGGGTGTGGCTTTCTAAACGCAAGCTTAATCCATCTATCCCTTATAAATTCTCATTCGGATTGATCTTCATGGGACTGGGTTATGCGGTCATGATGGGTGCTTCGTTAATTGTAGTGGCAGGAGATAAAGCATTGCCTACCTGGCTAATCATCACCTATGTCTTGCATACATTTGGAGAGATATGTCTTTACCCGGTTGGTCTGAGTGCCGTCACAAAACTTTCACCTAAACGATTAGTGGGGCAAATGATGGGGGTTTGGTTTATGTCTCTTGCCTTGGGTAACTTAATTGCAGGGATGTTTGCCGGAGAATTTGATGCGAACGCAATTGCAGTCAATCCACATTTAATGGTAGATCTTTTTTGGATGGTGGTAAAGGTGATGGGGGTTTCAGGATTGATTGTTCTCTTGTTTAATAAGCCGTTGAAGAAATTAATGGGTGATGTGAATTAAACTAATAATTTAATGTATGAAAGCATTGGAAACATTCAAATCCTATGTTGCCCCGGAGCAAAACATGGCAGAGTTTACGGTCAAGTCTGTTGTGTTCGGATCGTTGTTCGGAATTCTTTTTGGTTCATCCACCGTTTATCTCGCCCTCAAAGCGGGCTTAACAGTAACTGCTTCTATTCCCATCGCGGTTATTGCGATTACTTTGGGACGGAAATTCCTGAAGACGACCATTCTTGAGAATAACATTATCCAGACAACAGGTTCGGCAGGTGAATCCATAGCAGCTGGTGTTGTCTTTACCTTGCCCGGATTCTTGTTCCTTTCCCCCGGAGAAAATGGAATAAGTGTTGGCGAAGGATATTTTGATTACCTCACGATTCTCATACTTGCAGCATTTGGAGGTATGCTTGGGACCTTAATGATGATTCCATTAAGACGTTCTCTTATTGTAAAAGAGCATGGAACATTGCCTTATCCTGAAGGAACAGCTTGCGCTTCAGTTCTTCAAGCTGGAGAAAAAGGTGGAGTATTTGCGCAGACTGCTTTTATAGGCATGGGAGTAGCTATGGCCTACGCGGTTTTGCAAAAAGTCTTCCATGTCATTGCAGAGGTTCCGGCATTTGTAACAAGCCATATGAATAAGTATTGGCCAGCAGGAGCAACGAGAGGAGAAATAACTCCTGAGTATTTGGGAGTAGGTTACATTATCGGCCCTCGTATTTCCGGAGTTTTAGTAGCAGGTTCTGTTTTAGCATGGTGGGGATTGATTCCTCTTCTGACAACATTGGTGGCACCGGACACCATTGCACTTCAATTAGTTAAACTTGGCTATCTGGTTGATGTAAACACCGCGGGTGGGCCTGGTGGGTGGGATCCGGCAACTCATTCTTTTGGAAGCTATGCAGATGCTATTTACAGAGCTTATATCCGTCAAATTGGGGCAGGAGCTGTAGCGGCAGGGGGGTTCATCACGTTAATAAAAACTATTCCCACCATTGTCAGTTCCTTTCGGGAGAGCATTGCTTCCATGAAGGAAAAGAATGAAGCGAGTGTGTTAAGAACTGATCGTGACCTCTCTTTTAAGGTAGTTATTATAGGAAGTATTGCCTTGGTATTGCTTACTGCAATTTTGCCTAGCAGCATCTTACCCGGAGAGAGTTTTATTCAAAAGTTTTTCATTGGAATTTTAGTAGTGATTTTTGGTTTTTTCTTTGTCACCGTTTCAAGCCGGATAGTTGGGCTCGTGGGAACAAGTAACAATCCAATTTCAGGAATGACCATTGCTACCTTAATGGGTACCTGTTTGATCTTTACAAGCATTGGGTGGTCAGGGAAATTTTATGAACCCTTAGCATTAGTTGTCGGGGGTATGATTTGCATTGCAGCAGCTAATGCAGGTGGTACTTCTCAAGATTTAAAGACCGGCTACATTGTAGGAGCAACGCCCAAGTATCAACAGTTAGCATTATTCATTGGTGCTATAGTATCATCAATTGCTATTGGTATTGTGGTAAGAGTATTAGATACCCCAACCCCAGACATGATTGCGCAAGGCCTTACTCACGCTATTGGAAGCGATCGTTATCCAGCACCACAAGCTACGCTTATGGCAACACTGGCGAAAGGTATTTTATCTTTTAACCTTGACTGGCAGTTTGTGATAGTAGGCGTTTTTATTGCAGTTACATTAGAATTGTGCGGTATTAAAGCACTGGCTTTTGCTATTGGTTTGTACTTACCCCTTTCTACTACGTTTCCGATTTTTGCAGGTGGAGCAGTGAAAGGCTACGTGGATTGGAGGGCCGAAAGAAGAAATGAAAAGAAAGATGACGATGAGTTAGGTCGTGGTAGTTTGTTTGCAACGGGACTTATTGCAGGTGGCGCTCTTACCGGTGTAATTGTGGCAATCCTTGCTGTCTTCTTTGGAGATGAGCTAGGTGCAGTTAATCTTGAACATGGAATTACAGGACTTCTGGGTGTAGGAGGTTATCAGATTCTCGGAACACTATTCTTTATATCAATGATGGTGATGTTGTACCGATTGGCCGTCAGTAAGAATCCCGAATAGGAATATGAGAGATACCTCAGGCGGAATTGTTGGGAAGCTTAGGAAGTATGCTCTGCTGCTCCCAGGTCGATAATCTTCTTAAGTGCATTAAGAGCCATGGTCTCAGCCTGGTCCACCTTACCATCAGCATTGATAATATCATACATGTCAGTATAGACTTTGTATTTCTGATTGAATTTCACATGAGAAAAATGTTTGAATGTATCGTGAATTAACTCTCCTATTTTGGTAGGATCGAAGTTAAGATATTCCTTTTCTGCAACTAGAATTTTACTTTCCGGGTCTCCCTCATCGTGAAATAGTTTACCCATCTTACTTATGATTGCCTCTTTTTCACTGGGATGAAAGACGCCATCGGCATAGGCCATATACACATAGAGGAAAAGGACGAAGTCTGGGAAATCTTTATGTATTACCATGAAATGCTGGTTTATCTAAGAAACTAAACTGAAAATTAAGCAAAAAAGGCTTCACATATTCTGCGAAGCCTTTTTTATTAGTTCATATCACCTCTGCTTTTTTGAAAAGCCGAGCCGTTTATGTTTACATCATTCCACCCATTCCTCCGCCACCGGGCATCTGAGGAGCTTCTTTTTCTTCCTGGATTTCAGAAACAACTGCCTCGGTAGTCAATAATAGACCAGCAATTGAAGCCGCATTTTCTAGGGCCAGACGGGCTACTTTAGTAGGATCGATAATGCCAGCAGCAAAGAAATCTTCATATTTATTCTCGCTAGCATTGTATCCAAAGTCCTTCTTGCCATCCTTTACTTTATTAACCACAACAGAACCTTCTTGTCCAGCGTTTTCGGCAATGGTTCTAAGCGGAGACTCTAAAGCAAGGCGAATGATATTCACACCGGTTGCCTGATCTTCGTTGTCCGTGACAACATTTTTCAAAGCTTCAATAGCCCGGATGTAAGCCACGCCACCACCAGGGATAATTCCTTCCTGTACGGCAGCACGCGTAGCATGCAATGCATCATCTACTCTGTCTTTCTTTTCTTTCATCTCCACTTCAGTGGCTGCACCAATGTAAAGTATTGCTACTCCACCAGAAAGTTTAGCCAAACGCTCTTGTAATTTTTCTTTGTCGTAATCAGATGTTGTAGATTCGATTTGAGCTTTGATCTGGTTAATTCTTCCGTTGATCTCAGCCTTCTTACCGGCTCCATTGACGATGATTGTATTGTCTTTGTCGATGTTTACTTTTTCTGCACGGCCAAGAGAATCTAGTTTAGCATCTTCCAACTTCATGCCTGTTTCTTCAGAAATCACTTTTCCGCCTGTCAGGACAGCAATGTCTTCCAACATAGCCTTCCTTCTGTCACCAAAGCCAGGGGCTTTAACAGCGGCTACACGGAGGGCTCCACGAATCTTGTTCACCACTAAAGTAGCTAAAGCTTCACCTTCGATTTCCTCAGCAATGATTAATAAAGGCTTGCCTGTTTGCGCAGAAGCTTCTAGGACCGGAAGAAGTTCTTTCATTGAAGAAATCTTCTTGTCATAAATCAAAATATAAGGACTTTCAAGATCTGCTTCCATTTTCTCTGTGTTGGTCACAAAGTAGGGGGAGAGGTATCCGCGGTCAAACTGCATACCTTCAACTGTTTTCACTTCAGTCTCAGTACCTTTTGCTTCTTCAACGGTGATTACTCCATCTTTGCCAACTTTATCCATGGCAGTAGCGATCATCTTACCAATTTCGGTATCGTTGTTAGATGAAATAGTAGCTACCTGGGTAATTTCTTTTGAGCCTTTGATATCTTTGGACTGTTTTTTCAAATTTTCAACAACAGCAGTTACGGCTTTCTCAATACCACGCTTGAGGTCCATAGGATTGGCTCCCGCAGCTACGTTTTTAATTCCATGAGAATAGATGGATTGAGCTAAAACGGTAGCGGTCGTAGTTCCATCACCAGCGGCATCCGCAGTTTTAGAAGCAACTTCTTTTACCAATTGCGCACCCATATTTTCGATGGGATCTTTCAAATCTATTTCTTTAGCGACCGATACACCATCTTTTGTTACGGTTGGAGCGCCAAATTTTTTGTCAAGGATTACATTACGGCCTTTAGGACCCAATGTTACCTTAACAGCATTTGCTAATTTATCTACACCCTTTTTTATTTTATCGCGGGCGGTTGTATCGAAAGTTATTTCTTTTGCCATGGTTGTGTTTCTTTTTAAAGTTATTGATTAAATGATTCCAAAAATGTCTGAGTTGCGCATGATCAGGTATTCTTTACCATCGATTGTAATTTCAGTTCCTGCGTATTTGCCATACAGAACGTGATCCCCAACTTTGACAGTAACGGGTTTGTCTTTCATACCTTCTCCTACTGCTATGATTTTTCCTTTTTGGGGCTTTTCTTTAGCGGTATCAGGGATAATGATTCCTGAGGCAGTTTTTTCTTCTGCAGCAGCTGCTTCAACAAGGACTCTGTCTTCGTTTGGTTTAAAGGTGATTTTGGCCATATGGATTTAAATTTTAGTTGTTAAGATTTACTTAGCTATCCGCAATCAACGATTTTCATGCCATTGAGGATTTTTGTCATTTATGGCCATTTTTGCATGATTGGGGGGTGCAAAGATGGGGAAAATTGTCATACTTGACGCTCAAAATGGCAGATTGTCAGGCATATTTGTTTTGACTACTATTGGTCAGGCAACTTCAACCGTTATGGAAAATCTAAAGGAGAACTGGCTCACGGATGGTTTAATGGATTTTGAATACAAGAAGTATGTTCTGTTAGCCTATCTCAAGCATGTTAAGGATTCGTTTACACGCGTGGAGCTATATCCTTTTCTATCTGATCTAGTCTTTCATTACCGCAACCTGATCACCCTACGAGAGAGCAAATCGCTCATGACGGATCAGTTTCCTAAGCAGTTATCGTTGGAGAACGTTAAAAATCTTGAAATCAACTATAAAAAAATGATTAAGGATGATGTCATTATGCAAGAGATAGAATCCATTATTCAATTCTCTTTGCCCCGCTTAAAAAAGTATCTGGATGAAGGTTCTTTTATTTATGAATATGTTCAATCGAATTGCGAGATAACTCCTATTGGTTTGACTGCATTGTACGCAAAGGAAGGTTATTTATTCATCTCTCAACCCCCTGAAAAAGAAATTGAAATCTATCGGTATCAGATGACTATTTTCGATAACAGCAATGAGATCTTGAGAGCAATTCACACAAAGCATGTGGTTCGGGAAGCAAAAACTATTTCCAACAGTTACGAGCAAATGAAATTAAAACTCATCCGTGATTTTTCTGACCTCCCCAATCCTGCAACCTACCTCGTTGTTTCAAAGCTTAAATTTCCTTTCCTGCAGACCCTAATGCCGGTGGCAAAGCGTTTATTGGTAAAGCAGATTTCAAAAGCTGCCTAATCTAACGGATGCTATGCAAAATAATCAATGTCATTTATCCAATCATGCTTCCTTTGAAAGGACTTACTTATTTATTGTTTTGCGTAACCTCAGTTCTTAATATAAGTTTGGAAAAGAAAAGGCCTCAGGATTCCTGAGGCCTTCAAAATGTTTTATAAGTAGGCTTTACTTAGCGCTATCTGCCTGAATAGGAGTTGCCTTTTTAAGATCAAGTCCGGGGGCGGCTTGTTGCTCTTTTGCTCTTTCAATAAGCTCATCAGAAGCTGCAGTTCCGCTCTGACTAGTGAAATTTGTGGCTAGCGAAAATACCATAATGGCAATGGCCAAGCCCCAAGTGAGGCGTTCTAATAGATCGCCAGTCTTCTTTACTCCAATAAGATTACTGGCACCGGAGCCTCCAAACTGATTAGAGAGTCCTCCACCTTTAGAATTCTGAGCCAATACGACCAGCACCAATAGGATCGATGAAAAAATGGCAAGACCTACGAATAATGTATACATAACTATTTCTTCAATTCTTCAATTTGAGCCGCAAAGTACGCCTTTTTTTGTGGAAACTTCCAAATCAACTTTTTGAGAACTTCGATGGCTTTGTCCTTTTTACCCTGTTTGAGAAGGATTTCTACCAATGTCTCAGTGATGATATTATCTCCGTAGACAAGGCTTTTCTCTGCCAAATCGGTAGAAGTTGGCGGGGAAGTGACTAGTTTATTTTTTGTTATGCTGGGCTGATTCTTGATAAAATTCTCAATGATTTCAATTTGTTCTTTTTGCTTTGGACCTTCAGGGCTAACCTTTTTTTTTGTTGATTTAATCTCTTCGATCAATACATCAGTTGGTTCATTAGCCGCTTTAGGTGGACTGACTTTCTTTTCTGTTTTTTTTGGATCATCCTTCTTTTTTGAGCCGGTGGCTTTTTCATACTCCTCCACACTGACCTCGAAGTTATGCCGTACCACTTTGAGTTTGTCTAGTTCCTTAAAAATGTCGTTGATCAACGCTTCGCCAGAAAGGTTTTCAATAGTTGGCTGAGGAATAATAGCCTCCGGTTGAGTTGGGATTGTGTCAGCAATTCTGACTGGCTCATCAGGTGCTTGAAATATTGCCTTAGCTCTTGGCCTAGAAGGAGCTGTCATAATTGACTTTAAAACACTTCGGTCTGTGGCGTAGATTGCACTCACATGAAGCAATTCTTCCCTGGACGATATATTTAAATCCTGTCCGCCCCGTGATGTTAGATTATGAAGAAGCTGACTATAGGGAAATTCTTTCTGAAGTGCGATTAAATCAGAAACCTCATCTGTGGTGAGTGAAGTATAATTCTTGGTAAGGAATAAAAGCCGCTCTTTCTCCACAATTTTCTAAAAAAGGTATTAGTAAATGTAGGAGAAATTCTTAGTCCATGCAAACAGCAGGCTTGCGGAAATTTGACTACCAGTTGCCTATGGTGGCATTAAAGATATCGATGAGAATCTGATCAAAAATCTTTCTTTCAAGATCTTCTTGAATGCTCGTAAAATTTTCGTTGTTGTCGAAGTCTCTGTAGAAACTGAAGCTTTTGTCCTTAAAGCTATTCTTGGGTTCAATTCCGTCTACATAATTGATTTTTACTGCGATGGTGAGGCGCGTTAGTGCAGCTGAATTATTGGCCTCCGGATTTCCAGCCTGAGGTGCAATAGGGTTAATGCGATATTCGCTAATCACACCTTCAATTTGTAGTTCCCCGCCTTTCTGTACTACTCGTAAGCTTGAGTTTCGCTGATAATAATCCTTTAGTGTGTTAGTGAATGTCTGCGCGATATTGGCAGGTGCAAGATCAGTAT
This sequence comes from Bacteroidia bacterium, assembly GCA_031401775.1. Lineage (GTDB taxonomy): Bacteria > Bacteroidota > Bacteroidia > Cytophagales > Cyclobacteriaceae > ELB16-189. The sequence continues at coordinate 35,515 of JANNRV010000066.1, forward strand.
TATTAAAAAATTGCTCTATCTGAATCGTTTGTGCTGTGGTGGCAGCACCTGTCATGGAGTAAACCCCGCAGCTTGAAATGCTCAGCGGAATCAGGATCATTGATAGCAAGGCAGAGATAAGAAGGCTCTTAGTCTTCAAGTTCGTATTCTTTAATTTTTCGATACAATGTACGTTCGCTAATTCCTAAATCCCGAGCTGCATACTTTCGCTTATTATTATTTTTGCGCAACGCGCGAAGTATTAATTCGCGTTCTTTCTTTTCAATGGAAAGCGAATCGTCTTCCGATTCATGTGCAATATCCTGAACTTCTTCCTCTTGTTCTTCGGGTCTTGCTTCATTGATGGATGGAATGTTAAAGACTACTGCATCTTTGCTTCCTGATTCGGGCTGTCGCTGAATGCCTTCAAACAAGCTTTCGTGCTCCTTTACCAGCTGTGCTGCTTTGGTAGGATTTGAAGAACCACCTTCGAGAACAATTTTTTTCAAATCATTCACATCCTTTCGCATGTCAAAGAGTACCTTATACAATATTTCGCGCTCTGAGATATTATCTTTACTGTTATTCTCATGATACAATGCAGGTAAATTATTTTCTTTCGGCAAATAATGTTGCAATAGCTCTTTCGTGATTTCTTTTTCCTCTGATGACAAAACGGAAATCTGATCTACCAGATTTTTTAACTGCCGAATGTTTCCGGGGAAGCGATATTGAATTAATACTGCCTTTGCCTCTTCTGTCAGCACGATGGGTTTGACCTTATAGCGTTCTGCAAAATCGCCCGCAAATTTTCTGAACAACAGTTCTATATCTTTTCCACGTTCTCGCAGGGGCGGAACAAAGACAGGGACTGTGTTGAGGCGGTAATAAAGGTCTTCTCTGAATTTTCCCTGATCCACTTTGAGCATCAGGTTTACATTGGTGGCAGCCACTACACGTACATCTGTCTTCAGTACTTTGGAAGAACCTACCTTTATGAACTCACCATTTTCGAGCACCCTAAGCAAGCGAGCCTGTGTACCCAATGGCATTTCTCCGATTTCATCAAGAAACATCGTGCCTCCATTAGTCACTTCAAAGTATCCTTTGCGGGCTTCGTGGGCTCCGGTGAAAGATCCCTTCTCGTGACCAAACAATTCTGAGTCGATAGTCCCTTCCGGGATTGACCCACAGTTAATGGCAATAAACTGCCCATGCTTGCGCGGACTAAGACTGTGAATGATCTTGGAGAACGATTCTTTTCCGCTACCACTTTCGCCATTGATCAGCACCGACATATCGGTGGGGGCAACTTGCATAGCTATGCGCACAGCATTATTTAAATGCGGAGCATTACCAATGATGCCAAATTTTTGTTTTATACTTTGTATTTCAGATTCTGTGATCGCCATTGTTTTTTGTTTCAGGTGTTCAACTTCAATCAACCATCTTACCCAACAAGGTGCCTCCGGTGCAGGATTGAATAAAAACGTTAACATATTCGCCTTTCGTTTTACTCTCTTGTGGGAAGATGACTACTTTATTGGTCGAACTTCTCCCCTGTAAATGCTCGGATGAACGCTTAGAATATCCCTCGATGAGAATTTTAAGTGTTTTTCCAACGTCAAGTTTATTACTTTCGAAGGAATGTTCACGCTGCTTTACAATGATCTCCTCCAGTCTTCTTTGCTTTGTCTCTTGAGAGATGTCATCCTTTAGTTTTTTTGCTGCAGGTGTTCCGGGTCTTTCTGAATAATAAAACATGTAAGCGAAATCATACCGGACCAATTCCATCATCGAAAGCGTCTCTTGATGTTCTTCTTCTGTTTCGGTACAAAATCCAGTAATCATGTCTGATGAAAGGCCACAGTCTTCTCCTAAAATTGCTCTCACACTTTTTATTTTATTCAAATACCACTCACGAGTATAGCCACGGTTCATTAAATCAAGTATTCTACTACTTCCACTTTGTGCCGGAAGATGAATGTTCTTGCAAATATTTTGATACTTCGCCATGGTATGTAGGACTTCATCGGTGATATCCTTAGGATGTGAAGTAGAAAACCGAACGCGAAGATCTGGATGAACCTGAGCAACCCTTTCAAGGAGTTCAGGAAAATGAATAACTTCCTGTGTTTCAATTTTGTTGAGCCTTGCCTTATTATTTTCCTCCGAGCTCCATTTGTAGGAGTCAACATTTTGGCCTAGTAAGGTTACCTCCTTATACCCTTTAGAGAATAAATCATTCGCTTCAGCAATAATAGAGTGTGGGTCACGGCTTCTTTCACGACCACGTGTAAACGGAACAACACAGAAAGAGCACATATTGTCGCAGCCACGCATGATTGAGATAAAGGCGGTTACTCCATTTGAATTTAATCTGACGGGGCTAATATCACCATAGGTCTCTTCGCGTGAGAGAATTGTATTTACTGCTTTTCCGCCATCATCGACTTGTTCAATTAGCTTTGCCAGGTCGCGGTAGGCATCCGGACCTGCAACTAAGTCAACGATCTTTTCCTCCTCCAGCAGTTTTGTTTTCAAACGCTCTGCCATGCAGCCGAGCACACCTACTACAAGATTTGGTTTGCGTTTCTTTTGTCCGTTAATATGACGTAGACGATCACGGATTGTTAATTCTGCCTTCGCCCGGATGGAGCAGGTGTTGAGGAAAATTACATCGGCTTGATTGATGTCAGAAGTGGTGTCAAACCCATCTTTGGCAAGGAGAGATGCTACAATCTCGCTATCAGAGAAATTCATTTGACACCCGTAGCTCTCGATGTATAGTTTGCGAGGATTCCCTGTATGCTGCTCTTTGGAAACACTTACCCCTGATGAAATCTGCTCTGGGGCACCTAAAATCTCTATTTCGCTTATCAAATCCTTCATATTCTAAATCCCAAGACGCAAATTTAATACTTTTAGTCTGCAATGGTGACATCTTGTCAGGTTCATTTTACTGAAAGTGATGGATTTAGAGTTCAAATTCGCACCTTTGCCATGAGCAACTTTCCTTTTATGGCAATCATTAAATCGGTTCGTGGATTTACACCTGTCTTTGGAGAGAATTGCTTCTTAGCTGATAATGCTGTTGTTGTGGGTCAGGTGATTATGGGAAACAACTGCACGGTATGGTTCAATGCGGTTGTTCGAGGTGACGTGCACTCTATTGCCATCGGAAATGATACCAATATTCAGGATGGGGCCATCATTCATTGCACATATCAAAAAGCTAAAACAACAATCGGAAGTAAAGTTTCTATCGCCCACAATGCAATTGTGCATGGATGTACGATAGAAGATAATGTGCTTATTGGAATGGGAGCTATTATTATGGATGATGCTGTCATCGGTAAAGACTCTGTGATTGCTGCAGGCGCTGTAGTTTTGCCGGGCACTGTTGTAGAGCCTGGAAGTATCTATGCAGGAATGCCTGCGAAGCGAATCAAAGATGTTGGGGATGAAATGAGAGCGGTGATTGAAAGAACTGCAAAGAATTATCCTATGTATGCCGAGTGGTTTAAAGAGAAGTGAGTTCAAATTTGTTTTCGTTGTGCACCCAGATTTCTTTGCCTAAAGTTGGTTTCTTGCGGACTTACTTATAGATATTTTAAATGAGGCATGGTTTTCTAGATTCAAGCCTGTATATTCAAGAACTTATGAAGAAAGTTGATAATAGGGGCTTCGACCCTGTTGTGATTGCGGATTATACGTCTCGGATTAAAGCTAGTGGTAGGGGATTTCTATGGGAGGAGTCAGAAGAAAATAATGATGAATGTGCTCATTTTTATTTTGTAGGAAAATATGAAGGGCGTGAAGTTGTTTATGATGCGGTCATTTACACCCTGCGCCTTCAGCATCAAAGTGAATTGTTTGAAATAGCAGAGCACCGGGCCGCAAAACATTTTCCGGAGTATAAGAAGATTACTTACAAAGAAGATGAAAACGGAAATCTCCAGCCGCTGGATGAATTAGAGGAGGAGATCGGTTTGTTTATTGCTGAGGTAATTATGGACTTGGAGGAATCTGATGAAGTGAAAGTAAGAGAACATGTTGATCTGGATACAAAGTTAGATTTTGGCATTGGCCTGGATGCAGGTCTACACACAGAACAAATCAGCATCAAGGTGATTGAGAAATTTATAAAGGATTTTAATGAGGATAATCTTACTACTGACCCTGCTCTTTATTCCTTTCAAACTGAAGACGAAGAAGCGATTTAATGAAGACGGCTTGCTACTGGAATATCTAATTCGTTTTTAATCGTCTGTCTTTTATCTTGTTCAAACCTGACTATATTTGCGGCCTTAAACCTCTTTTTCATGAAAAACCTGTCTTTAATCCTCAATATCGTACTATTTGCTGCAGTGGCGGTTCTTTACTATTTGCACTTCTCGACCCAAAAATCATCCGCAAAGAGCACTGAGATTTCAGCTCCTAAGGACCTTAACATCGCCTATATTAATTCAGACAGCGTATTGAAGTATTACGATTACTTCAAAGTTAACCGCGACAAGCTTGAATCAAAAGGGAAGAAGTTAGATCAGGATCTTCGCAACCGGGCTCAAAGTTTTCAGAATGACTATGAGGCCTATCAGCGAAACGTTTCAAACCTCACGATAGGACAAGCGAAAGCAGTGGAGGAAGATCTTGCAAAAAAGCAACAGAATCTTCAGCTTTATCAGCAGAGTTTATCACAGGAAATGTCAGTTGAGGAAGGTAAGATGACACAAGAATTGTATAAGCGAGTGACGGACCACTTGAAAGTTTATGGAGAGCAAAATGGCCTTCAAATTGTTTTAAAATATGACCCCACCAGTGACGTTCTTTTTGGTGGTCCTAGCCTGGACATTACAAAGCAAGTAGTTGATGGCTTAAATAAAGAGTATGCTTCTGAGAAAGAATCGACTCCGGTTAAAAAGGATTCCGTCAAGACGAAAAAGAAATAGACTGATCATTAATTAATCTCTTAAGGAACCGACCCACGTGAGGTCGGTTTTTTATTTTCAAGGTAAAGTCTTAATTTTCTGACCGTGAAATCGCCATTAGCAGCACTTAATGTCAAGCCAGAGGAACAACTTCAGGTTCTTCTCATGCTAGGTACAGGTTTTTTCATGGGAATTTTTATTGCTACCTACCAAGTAACAGCAGAGTCGCTATTTATTAATAAACTAAGCGATCAGTTGGATAAGGCATTTTTGATTTCCGGGATACTGGGAATTATCGCAACCGGTTTGTTCTCATTTGCTCAGAGCCGAATTAAGTTTACTACACTTACGATCTCTAGCATTCTCTCTATCGTCATTATTTCAATGACCATTTACTATTTATACCATTTTGCAGACGAGAAACTTCACTACTATGTTCTCTTCACCATGTTTTGTTTGATTGGCCCTATCACTGCAATTTTATTGCTTTGCTATTGGGGTGTATTTGGAAGATTATTCAACTTCAAGCAATCCAAAAGGATTATTGGTTGGATTGATACCGGTCAGCTGATGGCAGCGTTGCTTGCTTATTTCATAATACCACTCACTGCACGATTCTTTCCAGACACCTCTAATTATTTGATTATTTGTAATGCAAGTATACTTTGCTCGCTTACTTGCCTTATCGTAATATCCACCCGGTTCTCACTGACCAAAAACAATCCTGCAGATTTTGAAGCTAGTGTGAGAACTGAAACTAAGTTCTCGCGCATATTTAAAGATAAATACGTTGTCTTGTTGAGTCTCTTCCTAGTGATTTCTATGGTCACGTATGTTCTCAACCAATATTCATTTCAGAACCTTATTAACAGGCAATATCCGGATCAGCGAGACCTAACAAACTTTCTCGCCTATTTTAATGGAGCAATCTATTTGTTAAGTTTTGTAATGCAGACGTATGTCAATGATAAAATCATAAGTAACTACGGATTAAAAGTTTCTTTGTATGTACTTCCCGTTGTGGTTGGAGTATTTGCGATTGGTACATTTATGACTGGGTCTATTTTTGGTTATAGTCTGGACACATCTCCGACTACGTTTATCTTTTTCTTTCTTTTCATAGCATTGACCCGACTCTTCAATGGAATGCTTAGAGACTCTCTGGAGAATCCTGTCTTTAAACTCTTGTTCATTCCTATTGATAACCGATATCGCTTCGGCATTCAGGCAAAAGTGGAAGGTGTTGTTAATGAAGCAGGAAGATTAGTGGCCGGTATCTTGATTTTTTCATTTGCCATACTACCTTTTTTTGAAGTCATTTGGATCCCATTGCTAATCATATTGCTTTCAGGTGCCTATCTGATTATCGTCACTCGTCTTCACAATGGCTACAAAGGGAAAATTCGGGAGAAGCTAGAGAGTACTGATTTTCATCAGGATAAATTAGAAATTGGATTTGCTCAAATTACCTCCCGACTGGAAAATTTACTTTCAAATCAAGATACTTCAAAG
>JANNRV010000067.1:0-29066 GCA_031401775.1 Bacteroidia bacterium
ACCGACTGGGATACCCAGGTGCTAAAAGAAACCGATTCGTATAGAACGGCAAGGGCAACCGTCCATGCAAAAAATACTTTGATGGCGGGGTTCACCACAGCTCGTGATCTGGGAACAGAAGGAGCCGGTTATTCCGATGTAGCACTGAAGCGTGCTATTAATGAAGGTATTATTCCGGGTCCACGATTGATGGTGGCTGGGCGCGCTATAGTTTCTACAGGTTCCTACGGCCCAAAAGGTTATGATCTTGATCAGGAGATTATGCTTGGTGCAGAACCTGCTGATGGCAATGACCTCATTCGTGTGGTGCGCGATCAGATTGGCAAAGGAGCTGACTTCATTAAAATCTATGCTGATTACCGCTGGGGAATTAATGGCGAGGATCAACCGTCCTTTACTTTGGATGAACTAAAAATGATCAATGAAGTGACGCGCAGCAGCGGACGCGACATGGTTTGTCATGCCAAATCAAAAGAAGCGATAAAGCGGGCCGTGCTGGGTGGTGCCGTAACTATTGAGCATGGTGACTTTATCGATGTGGAGTTGGGCAAATTGATGAGAGAGCATAATGTCACTTACATCCCAACGATTTCAGCGGTTGATGTCATCTCACAATACCGTGGCTGGCAGAAAGGCAAAACACCAGAACCTGCCAATGTCACTAACAAGAAAAAAAGTTTTAAAGAAGCGATTGAATCCGGGGTATCAATCGGTATGGGAGGTGATGTGGGTGTTTATCCTCATGGGGAAAATGCACTGGAGATGGAATTGATGGTAGAATATGGAATGAAGCCGTTGGATGTTTTAAAATCCGCCACCAGTGTGAACTCACGTGCCTTTCATCTTGAAAACAAAGTCGGCTTTATTAGAGAAGGACTTACCGCTGATTTGGTTATTGTAACCGGAAATCCATCAACGACTATTTCTGATGTGCGAAAAGTGCAATTTGTGATGAAGGATGGGGTGGTTTATCGGAATGAGAAATAGAACTCCTAAACATAGTGAGAATAACAAGAAATAATTACAATGGAATTTTCCGTTACCATGTAAACCAATCTGTGTTCCTGATCAATTCTTCTGCTCCACGTTCCCTTAAATTGATGTTTCAATGCTTCCGGCTTGCCTATGCCATCAAATGGATTCCTTAAAATGTCTTTAATCAAGTCACCGATGCGGAGGGCGGTCTTTCTATCGGTTTGAATCCATTCCTGATATTCCTTAAAGGCTTTGGGAACAAATTCGATATTCTTCATAGTAATTCTTCCGGCTTCAAAAAAATCACTTCCTTTTTATTTTTATAAGCTTCAATGCGTTCATGCAATTCATTTGCATAGAGTGGGTTGCCCATGATATATTCTGTGTCATCCGCTGATTGTATTGTTATGTCAACTGTCTTATGCGGGAACAATTTCTTTATTCCTTCCACAATCTCCGGAGTGATCAGATCGGTATTTATTCGAATGATTGTTTCCATAAATTTATTTTACTCAAAGGTAAATCTTTTAATGATTAGCTAAAAACCCGAGCGACTTGTTCAGTCAAATTGAATTTTAGGAGGAAAAATCGTAAATAGAAATGAATTCCAAATGAGATTGCATATGAACCGAAAACAAGCTCTAAAAAAAATGGCAGCGGGAACAGCAACTGTCTTTGCTTTGCCTGAAATTGCACAGGCTATGAATACACTTTCGCCTGAATTGAAAAACAACATCAATCACTCTGTATGCCAATGGTGCTACAATGATATTCCGCTGGAAAAATTATGCGAAGCAGCTAAAGGTATGGGTATTCAGTCCATCGACCTGCTATACTCAAAGCAGTGGGCTACCGCTTCAAAATATGGACTGACCTGTGCCATGGCCTACGCCAATGATCTGGGGCTGGCCAAAGGCTTCAACGATTTATCTCTTCATACACAACTGCTAAAGGATTACACCATCAACATACCAAAAGCAGCCGATGCCGGGTTGAAGAATGTTATCTGCTTCAGTGGGAATGCGAATGGATTAACTTACGCACAAGGACTTGAAAACTGCGCGAAAGGACTTGAACCGGTATTAAAGATTGCCACCAAGCACAACATCACCGTGGCCATGGAATTACTCAATAGTAAAGTTGATCACAAGGATTATCAATGTGATCATACCGAATGGGGTGTACAGCTTTGTGAAAAGATTGGCTCGCCTAATTTTAAACTCCTCTACGATATTTATCACATGCAGATTATGGAGGGAGATGTCATTGCCACTATTCAAAAACACATTAAATACATCTCTCATTTTCACACCGGTGGTGTACCGGGCCGCAATGAGATTGATGAGAGCCAGGAATTATATTACCCTGCTATTATGCAGGCGATTGTAAAAACAGGCTTTAAAGGATTTGTGGCTCAGGAATTTATTCCCAAAAGACCCGACAAGTTAGCTTCTCTAAAACAAGCCATTGGAATTTGTGATGTGTGAAACACAGGCGGCTGATACCCTTGAAAGTGTCTTGACGGCTGGCATCCTTAAGGGCAACTCTAAAAACTGTAGTGTCAGACTGAGCCTGTCGAAGTCGATTTAGAGAATCCATACTAGGAAATATGTTTCGACAAGCTCAACATGACAAAGTTTTTAGAGATGTCCTTAAATAAATTTTCAATACTAACCAGACTATCATGCTTGAAAAAATAAACTGGAACAATGTTCCCTCTGAAGAAGTAAACCCATCGATGAAACGGAAAATCGTCTCTGGTGAGAAACTGATGATTGCGCGCATGAATTTCAAAGATGGTTTTTTAGTGCCGTTGCACCACCACGTTCATGAACAAGTCACGCAGGTGGTCTCCGGTAAAATGCGCTTTTGGTTTGGTGCCAATAAAGAACAGACGATGGACTTAGGCCCCGGTGATGTGGTGGTGATTCCTTCTAACCTTCCTCACGAAGCACTAATGATGGGTGATGTGGAAGAGATTGATATATGGGCTCCTCCAAGACAAGATTGGTTGGATGGTTCCGATCACTACCTCAGAAAATAAATGGAGCTTGGATTAAAAAATAAAGTGGCCTTCGTTGCTGCTTCGAGTGAGGGGCTTGGAAAAGGCGTAGCACTGGAACTCGCACGAGAAGGCGCAAGCATAATCATCTGCGGAAGAAATGGGGAGACATTAAAGCGAGCTGAAGCAGAGATCAAAGCGTACGGCACGCGCATACTCTCGCTGACGGGTGATTTATCAATTGCCAGGGACAGAATCCGAATGATTGAAGCCACACTAAAAGAATTTGGAAGAGTTGATATCCTCGTCACCAACTCCGGAGGACCACCTGCCGGAAAGTTTGAAGCATTCAATGAAGAAGATTGGGATAAAGCCGTTCAGCAATTGTTGGGCAGTGCGGTGGGACTGATCAAAGGATTTTTGCCTGGAATGAAAGAACGAAAATGGGGACGCATCATTTCTATTACTTCTATCTCCGTTAAGCAGCCCGTCAATAACCTGATTCTCTCTAACGCAGTACGCACTTCGGTGGTAGGTCTGATGAAAACATTGGCCGCTGAATTAGGTGAGTATAATATTACCGTTAACAATGTTTTGCCGGGCTACACACAAACCGCACGACTTACAAAACTTATTGAAGGGAATCCCTCAGTAGCTTCCGTTACCAATGAAATCCCTCTAGGCCGTTTTGGTAAGCCTGAAGAATTTGCTGCGGCTGTAACTTTCCTAGCGAGTGAGAGGGCGAGTTATATTACGGGAGTTTCGCTGGCAGTGGACGGTGGGTGGATAAAAGGGATGCTGTGAAGATGCCTTGAAACAATTAATAATATACAGGCGACATAGTTCTCTCATATGACTTTGACGGCAAGCCAACTGCAATTATGACAAGAAATTCAAAATCATATGGACAATAAATTTAAGCCAATTCTCACCGGAATAATTTTGATAATCTTAACTCCGAACTTGATATTCGGACAAGAGAAAATAGTTGTCTCTAGATTTACATCAAATCCAATAATAAAGCCGGAGATGCTTCAAGGCGAAGATGGACTTAATATCAATGGACCATCATTGATAAAAGTTCCAAGCTGGGTTGATCAGCCATTAGGCAAGTACTATTTATACTTTGCTCATCATGAAGGCAAATACATACGGTTGGCGTATTCAGAACAGCTTGTTGGCCCTTGGACAATTTATGATAACGGGACTCTGAAAATGGAGGATTGTAGATGCAATTTTAAATCCCAAAGGTTTAGCAACAATAGACACATCGCCTCTCCTGATGTTTTGATAGACTCAATAAACAAGAAACTCGTCATGTACTACCATTGTCCAGTGTATATCGGTGGTGGTGACAGTGTCCAAAATCATCCTCAAAAAACGCTGCGGGCAATATCGAATAACGGCATTGATTTTAGCCCAGAAGAAGAAATACTTGGCGATTCCTATTTTAGAGTTATTAATTGGGGCGAATACTATTATGGCTTTGCAAGGTTTGGCGCACTGTTCAGATCTAAAAATGGAGTTTCCAATTTTGAAAAGGGAAATAATCCGTTTCTAAAAATTCAAAACCCGTCAAAGCTTAGACATTTAGCATTGCTTCTAAAAAATAATACGCTATATGTATTTTATTCAAGAATGGGGGACATGCCAGAGCGAATCTTAATGTCAAAAATTCAACTAACGAGTGATTGGAATTCATGGACGCCAAGCCAACCGGTAACCATTCTTGAACCAGCCATGGACTACGAAGGAGTAAACTTACCCCTTGCTAAATCTGAGATTGGCGCATCCAAAAGTCCGGTGAGAGAACTAAGAGACCCAGCTATATTTGAGGACAATGGAAAGACTTATTTACTATACTCGGTTTCTGGTGAATTTGGGATCGCAATAGCTGAATTGAAATTTGACAAATGATTGACCAACCTGGGTATACAAACTTTAACGGACCCAAATCTTGGTTCGTGTCCCCACGAAACAAAAAACTTCCCTACCTCCTTATCAACCTCACTCTTGCATCATCTGCCCTTATGTCGACTTTGGCCTCACCGCTGGCCAGCGTAAGGCGCGTGCGATCTTCCGCATCTTCAACGATCTTAAAATCTCCCTCTGTAATCACCCGCGCATCATCATGGCGAACATCAAACTTCCCTCCTCCTTCGGTAATCGCAAGGGATACTAATCCATCCTGCGCATCAATAAAGTACGTGCCATCATTCGCCAAAGAAGTTTCAATGATCAAATCACCATCATCAACATTGGCATGAACGGCAGTGAAGGTGGCGTTTTTAATTTCCACATCGGCATCGTCTGCATCAACGTCAAGACTGCCGTTGCCCTCATCCATGACGATCTCTCCATCGTCCAATCTGAAATCAAACTTGTTGCCCGAACATTGTGCCAATTCTACATCTCCATCATCCACATCCAGCGAAATGTTGCCATCGATATTTCTAATCCAATAATCTCCATCATCGCCCTTCACCAACAAACTCATTCCTTCAGGGGCTTCAATGTGGATGGTGTATTTCTCGCTACGATATCCAATCATTCCAACAGAAACACTATTAGATCGTTCTCGGATTTCCAAATCTCCGTTGTTCTCCATTACGTCTACACTGAATTCCTCATGCCCGAAGGTGAGTCCTTTGGTTATTACCTCTCGATCAATCTTAACGTGTGCAGTATTCCGATTTGATCCTGTGACATAAAATTTGCCATCAGAAGAGTTTAACTTGATCGTGCCCGTAGGACTGATTTTGTATTCCTGATCAAGGTGGAAATTGCCTTCTTTGTTTTGGCCAAAGGCGGAAAAGGCTGCGATAAAGCATAAAATAGAGAGTATTGATTTCATAAGCGTCTGATTTCTGAGGTTAGACGCCCGATGTTTCCGAAAGGTTGCTACGGATTACAATTGACTGATCAGACTAACATAAAGGTCCGTCAGTTTTGCTTCTGCTTTTCCTGCTATTTCAATGATTTCAGAAATTATTGCAGGCTTTAAATTATCCGGATCGCAATCATCCGTCAATACTGAAATGGCACAGCAGGGAAGCCCCGCATGGTTAGCTACAATGACTTCCGGCACCGTGCTCATCCCCACAGCATCAGCACCAATTTGACGAAGAAACCGATACTCAGCGCGTGTCTCCAGGTTAGGGCCCATCACGCCCACGTAAACACCCACATTCAATTTTATTTTTTTCTTTTTGGCAATGGCAATCAATTTTTTATTGAGCTTATTGGAATACGGCTCACTCATGTCAGGAAAGCGTGGGCCCAATTTTTCAATGTTTTGTCCGCGAAGCGGATTATCAGGTTGTAAATTAATATGATCATCGATGAGCATGAGCTGCCCTTTCTTCCACTTCAAATTCATATTGCCTGCTGCGTTGGAGATCAGGAGGTGTTTTATGCCCAGCATTTTCATTACACGAACAGGCAATGTGATTTGCTCCATACTGTAGCCCTCGTAGTAGTGGAAGCGGCCTTGCATGGCGAGCACTTTCTTTCCTTTGATGGTACCGTAAATCAGTTTGCCTTTATGAAACTCAACAGTTGAGATAGGAAAATGAGGAATGGAATTATAGTTAATGGTAATCGGATTTTTGATTTCCTCTACAAAACGATTTCCCAGGCCTGTCCCGAGGATCACTCCAATTTCGGGCTCGGTTACACCTTGCTTTTGAATGTAATGAGCGGCTTCGTTGATTTGATTGAGCATAAGATTAATTCAAGATTCAAAGTTAAATATTCAAAAAAAAAATTGACGAACGTATCAATATTGAATCTTAAATTTTGAATTAACAGCAACCCCCACCATCGTAAAACCAGGTAGAGTCTGAAATAAAAATATCAGAGCGATTCAAATTCTTTAACGCCCCCGCTGTTTTATCACACACGGCAAGCGGTTGGTTTTGCATAAGCGTATGTCCTTTTTTATCATCAAAATATTCTTCTTGGCCATAGAAAATAGCCGTTTTTCCAGTAAACACACAAGGCCCATCCTTGGGCATCGGATCTTTGATGGCACACACTTCTACACTTTCAATATAAATTAGTTTGTCGGTATTGTAGTGTGCAGGGTCAAGCAAGCGGTAAGGACGCTTGGCTCGAATTTCCACGGTGCCAAAACCAACATCGGTAATCATTTTAATGTAGTCTTTCAACGGCAATGCTCCGCTTAAACACAAGGCGCGCAAACGTTCATCTTGTTTAAGGGATTCGGGCATTTCACTTTCGCAGGTAGGATCTGAAAGTACAAGGCGTCCATGCGGTTTTAGCACACGATACATTTCACTCAATGCCAATTTCAGATCTTCATGCGTGAAAATATTGAACAAACAATTTTGAGCAGCCACGTCAATGGAATTGTCAGGCACAGGCAAACTCAAGGCATCGCCTTTTCTTAAATCCACAAACTCCGATTTAAACCACTGGTTTTGTCTCTCGGCTTCCACAAAATTTTCGCTGCTCGCCTGCAACATTTCATCTACCACATCGATGCCAACCACACCGCCCTTTCGCCTGCTGAAATAAGAGAATTGCAAAAGTTCCATACCGCCACCAACTCCTACATAAAGAATAGAAGGTTCATTGACGAGATCACGAGGGTTCACTGTACTGCCGCAACCGTAGTTCATATCCAGCATCCGCTTAGGAATCTTCAATCCCGGCAGTTGCCATACAGGTGTGGTTGTACAACATAATCCTATCTGTGGATTTTCTGCTGCTTCTTTATAAACATTGCGGGTAGTTTCGAGATAGGTCTGCATTAATGCGTTGTTGGTTAGTCGTTGATCGTTGGTAGCAGAATAAATCTAAAATCATAAATCATACATCTAACATCTTAAGCGGTAGCTCCCTGGCAACTGCTTCCTGCTCCGGCCGTGCACGCAAAGCAGTGTTGACTAATGACAATCTCCCGTTGCTCTAACTTTGAGACATCAAAGGTACTTATGTGTTGCCCGGCAGATGGTTCCGTCTTTAGACCCAGCATTTGATTAAAGTCGCAATCGTACAAGTTACCCTGCCAATCAATTGAAATCGTATTACGACACATGACTCCAGAAACGGCACCCGGATTAAAGGCATTGATCAACTTCTCCATATAGTCCTCATAATTTCCTGATTCAATCAAAAAATCAAGAAAGCGACTGATGGGAATATTGGTAATCGTAAATAAATTATTGAAGTCAATATCAAAATGAGATTTTAACTCCTTTTTAAAATCGCGCTCCAATTGCATTTGATCTCCCGGCAGAAAAGCCCCGGTCGGGTTGTAAACTAAATCCAGGATCAATCCACTTGCTTCCTTTCCGTAGCCGACTTTATTTAGCATTTGCAATCCATTGATGGAATCTTTGAACACCCCTTCGCCCCGCTGGCGATCTGTTTTATCGGCACTGTAAAAGGGCAATGAGGAACATACCCGTACATTGTTCTCTTTGAAAAATTCAGGAAGATCGTTGTATTTTGGGTTGGCGGTAATAATCGTAAGGTTAGAGCGAACGATAATTTCTTTTACCCCTCGCTTGTGTGCCTCGCTTACGAACCACCGAAAGTCCGGGTTCATTTCGGGGGCGCCTCCGGTGATATCCAATGTTGCGATTTGTGTTCTTTCTAAAACATCAAGACAGGCCTGCATCGTATCGCGTGTCATGATCTCTTTGCGATCGGGCCCTGCATCGACATGGCAATGTTTGCATACCTGGTTGCACATATAGCCGATGTTCATCTGAAAGATTTCAATCTTAGCAGGCTTTAGCGGAAAGTGTCCGAGTGGCTCAATCTTTTGCTTGAACGTAGGAAGTTTGCCGGATTTAAAAATTCCATTTTGAAGGAATTCTACCTGGCGCTCCTGATTGGCTAATTGATGGTGGCGTGCGTGTAGACTTTTTATCATTCAAATGATCGTTGATTGTTGTTCGTTATTAGTTGTTCGCAGCGAATTATGATGAACGAACAACTAACATCGAATGCTACATGGAAAGTTTCTTGGCTCTATTCATCATCATTACGCCATGGACGAGTGTGGCACCACTGCGGATGGCTGCCGCAACATGAATGGCTTCCATCATTCCCTTTTCAGTGGCACCCTTTTCCAGCGAATCCTGCGTGTAGGCATCAATACAATAAGGGCATTGAACCGTGTGGGCGACTGCCAGCGCAATCAATGATTTCTCGCGAGCGGTCAGGTCTCCTTCTTTAAATACATCTCCATAATAAGAGAAAAACTTATCGGCCAGGTTCTTATCCCATTCTCCAATGGTGCTAAATTTTTTGAGATCTTCGGGGTTATAGTATGTGCTTTCCATGGGCTTTAATTAAGGGGACAAGTTAACAAAATGACGAATGTATTTTTGGCAGCTTTGCGACAATATGGACTATTTACGAATATTGTATTCGCTCGGATTTTATTCAAAACACGAATCTTTTAGCCCAACTTCACTGGCCGGATCGCGTATATTAAAAGACCAACCATCCACCCTATGACCTCAGCGATAAAAATCAGAACGTTAACACCCGAAGACTATTCCATGATCAAGGAAATTTATGAGCTGGGGATTCAATCCGGCAATGCCACCTTTGAAACCAAGGCTTCGGAATGGAAAGAATGGGATCAAAGCCACCTTGCTACTTGCCGCTTTATTGCAATGGATGAGAAGGGTAATGGGGCGGGTTGGGCTGCCCTTACTCCTGTTTCCGGTCGGTGTATCTACTCCGGTGTGGCCGAAGTGAGTGTCTATGTTCACCCCAGCTTCCAGGGAAAGGGCATTGGAAAAAAACTCCTCTTTGAGTTGATCGCAGAAAGTGAGAAACAAAACATCTGGACACTTCAGGCTGGGATTTTTCCAGAGAATATTGCGAGCTTAAGAATTCATGAGCAATGTGGATTCCGGCAAGTGGGCTATCACGAGAAGATCGGAAAAATGAAAAATGTCTGGCGCAATACCGCGTTACTTGAGAGAAGGAGCAAGATCATTGGCATTAACTAAGAATCCTCGCAGGATACTAGAAGTTAGGTGACAATAAATACTTAGCATAAAAGTCATCGATCACTTTCACTGCATCTTCCGGAGTGTCCACGATATTGAATAAATCGAGATCATCTTCGCTGATCATGGCTTCCGATACAAGGACTTTCTTAATCCAATCAATCATTCCTCCCCAAAATTTCTTTCCTACTAATACAATGGGGAACCGACCAATCTTTTTAGTTTGAATAAGCGTTAGCGCTTCGCTTAACTCGTCAATCGTACCAAACCCACCTGGCATGACAATAAATCCTTGCGAGTATTTGACGAACATTACCTTACGAACAAAGAAATAATCAAACGTGATGAGTTTATCGGGGTCTATGTAGGGATTGCCCTTTTGCTCATGTGGCAAATAAATATTGAGACCCACTGATTTACCTCCTGCCCGTCTTGCTCCGCGGTTACCAGCTTCCATAATGCCTGGTCCGCCACCAGTAACGACACCATAGCCATGCTGCACGAGCTGATAGGCAATCTCATCCGCCATTTTATAATAAGGATGAGTAGACTTCACGCGTGCTGATCCGAAAATAGTGACACAAGGGCCTATTTTTGCCAGCTTGTCAAATCCTTCAACAAACTCACTCATCACCTTAAAAATCACCCACGAGTCAGAGCTTTTGATTTCCGCCCAGTCTTTATCTTTAAACGCTTTGCGAATGCGATGCTCTTCTTCCATGGATTCGATCGATTGGATCTCATCAGCCTTTTTCTTTTTAGCTTTCATAGCGTACCTGATTTCTCATCCAAGATATAAAATGAATAGCAAAACAAAATAGAATGGCTCATCATGCGAATCATTTCCTTAATAAATCATTCAATGCAGCGGTTAGCTCTATGAATTGAAATTTGAATCCTGTGTCTTGAATTTTCCCCGAAGATACTTTGCTGCCGTTAACGACAATGACTGCCATTTCTCCAATAATTATCTTCATTACAAAAGCAGGAACAGGAGGAAGCCATAATGGCATGCTTAAAACACTGGCAATTGATTTCGTCATCTCCTGGTTGGTGACCCATTGAGGGCCAACTGCATTGTAAGGTCCTTTCATTGTCTCATCTTCTGCTGCCTTTAGAAACATGGCGCAGAGGTCGTCCAAATGAATCCAGGACAAATACTGTTTGCCTGTGCCGAGGGGAGCGCCAACTCCGAATCGAATGGGCTTTGCCATAGCCGGCAGTGCTCCACCTTTGTCGCTGAGCACAATACCAATTCTCAGTTTAACAACACGAATTCCTAAGAAACTTAGTGTATCAACTTCTTCCTCCCATTGCCGAGTTACCTGTGCAAGAAAATCTGTACCGGGCTTACTGTCCTCAGTGAAAACCTCCCCGCCTGTTGTGAAACCATACAAGCCGATGGCTGAAGCAGAAATAAATGACTTCACCTGATGAGCTTCTTTCTTTAGGGTTTCAAAAAGTAATCGGGTAGACTTAATTCGGCTATCTAAAATTTCCTTTTTACGCGCTGTTGTCCATCGCTTATCTGCCACGCCCGCTCCTGCTAAATGGATAATCGTGTCAACGCCTTTAAAGGCATCTTTGTCCATAGTTCCATTATCAACATTCCAAACATAACTCGGTACTTTACCGGTTCGCTTGGTGCGGCCCAGGTGTGAAACGTGGTAGCCTTTTTGCAAGAGCAGTTCCGTAAGTTGCGACCCAACAAGACCCGTTGCTCCTGTAATTAATATATTTTTAGCCATTTGGATAATTAGTAACTTTGATTGTCAATCTAACATGACTCATGATGAATAAGTTTATAGTAATAGTACTGAGCCTTCTTGCTTCCGTCTCCCTTCAGGCACAAAAGGTAACAGTAACTTCGCAAACAGAAAAAGTAAAAGATGAATCCGTGGAAGGTTATACCACAGAACTGGAAGGAAAGAAGAATGAAGTGAATGATGCCTGGATTAAATACCTTAAAGACATTGGCAAGGTCCGCCAAAGTGTCGATCCGCTGACTGTTACAGAACCGACATTCAATGGGCTGATTTTCTACAAAGGGATTATCTATTCGGTGGTAAAAGGCAACGGTGAAAAAACTTCCGTCTGGTGGGCTATCAAGCCCTCTGAATGGGAGAAAAGCAATGTCAACCGCATCAACAATGAATTGGAAAAGGGGGCCTATCGCTTTGGTGTAAAATATTACCGCGATATAATTCAGGTTCAGATTGACGAGGCCCAGCAGGCATTGGATGCAGTAGAGAAGCAAAAACTTCGCTTTTCCAACCAACAAAAAGACATGACCATTCAGCTGAGCAATAATGAACAGGAAAAAATTCAATTGGACAAGTCACTACAAACGAATAAACTTGAAAATGAGTTGCTCAAATCAAAACTAATAGACAACAAGAAAGCACAAGACTCGCTTGTAGAAGCTACTCTCCAGATCAAAAAAATAAAACTATTGCATCAAGAACGGCAGCGGAAGGTAAATTAGTAATTACCTGATCCGGGTAGAGTCATATAAAATATTATCTCTCCACCTTCTTAACTCAATATCAAAACTAAATCTTCCATCAGGGAATTCAATGTACTTATCTCCAGATGCCTTGGGATAAAAGATAGATAAATCACGCCTTGCTGCCATTCGGTCAAATAGCATTTTTCCCCGCTCACGGAGGTCCTTATCCGGCATTTTCCAGGTTCTAAAAATTTCATTGTAAACAACAAGAGAATCTGTATCACTTAGCTTCAGTAGGCCTGCAATACCTTCAAACATAGGCGTAATGCTTTTTGCAGGCCTTGAGAAAAGGAAATAATAACCTCCGTCCGTTTCCGGCTTGATCCACATAAAAACATAATCTTCAGCCACTCGTTTATAATAAAGGTCAAACTCCTCATTAAATTTTGTACTATGACTGGCCCTAGGGGCAAGCTTGTCTGAATATCGCACTATCTTCAAGGCCACTTCTCTTTGTTTTTCTCTACTCCAATGCGTAAGGGGATCCGTACTCTGTTTCTCTGTGCATCCCATAAGGAGCAGGATAAATCCTATACTACCGATAATGATTCTCATCTTTTTTAACGTTAAACTATTGCAAAAATAAAAGAGGTTGCCTTGTTGGCAACCTCCTCTATTCAAATAAACTGAAGATGTGGCTTAGTTTCCGTAATCCTTGTTGATAGGATTGAATTCAGTCCAGCCCGTCATCCAGTTAGTCGTTGCATCAAATGCTCCAACATAATCCTTTTGAGTAAGTCCAGAAGGCACCGTTTTTGCGCCAGTCAATAAAGTTGAACCAGAGGCTAACAATGCACTTGGTGTATCAATGCTAAGGTTATTTGAAAATTTAGTATTGACATCACCATTGTACTTCATACCCGCAAACACAGCGCTAAGATCAAATGCAGTAGTTTGAGGGGTTCCATCAGTTGTATTAAAGTTGTCTGCGCTAAAAGATAACAATGCAGTAGCATTATCATTTGTTGCAGTCTCCTTTTTAACAGTACCAGCAGTGGTAGTGCTAATTCCAGTTCTTCCAAAGTAATTGCCAATGAATACCGCAGCACCACCCGTCTTGTCAAAGTGGACTCCTTCTAATTGGCTGCCCACAAAAGCACTATTGTAAATCTGCAAATCTGTTTTTCTGCGAATATGCCCACCAAACTGGAAGTTATCACTTGCTGCATCTTTATCAATAGCAACTGTATAGGCTCCGGCTGCTCCATTTGTCCTAGGCTTTGAATAAACATGTGGACCAAACCACGTTACGTTAGCAAATTTTGGAGCAGTCTTTGGCGGATTAGTAGAACCGCCTCCATCGTTATCAGATTCGAAAGCATTTGATCCTGATTTATCAGCAAAATTTGGATCACGGAAAATAGCTCCATACTGTACATTTCCTGTAAAGCCGAAGTCCGTGTCGAAATCATCATCAAAACCTCTGTAGGCAACCAAATACTCAGAGTTTACAGTACCACCAAACCATTCGAAAGAATCGTCACCGGAATAAGAAACCTGAACATGATGAATTTCAGATTCCTTTCCAACACTGCCTAAAGTCAAGCCGTTGAGTTCATTGTCGGTAGAAAGTGCTATACCGCCAAATTCGATACGAACATAATAAAATTCTCCAGAATCATCCGTGATAGATGTTCCGCCATATTTTCCATTATCACCAGTTGCCGCGGATATACCTTCAATCGTCTGATTGACTGACTGATTATTTGCCTCATTACCCAAAATCACAACACCACCCCAATCACCATAGTTACGGAATCCTTTAGGCGCTGATGAGGTAAATATAATGGGAGCTGCAGGTGTACCCTTCGCATGAATTTTAGCACCACGGCTTACAATCAAAGCCCCCTTGGTTACTTTATCACCAAGCACAATTGTACCAGCTTCAATTGTTAATTCAGCAGGAGATTGTACATAGATATTTCCTTTTAAGAGATAAAACTTGTTTGCTGACCAGGTTGTATTAGTAGTAATTACAGCCTCAACTATAACGGTTTCTTTACCAGGCGTACCAACTGTAAGGGTTGATGTTGCAGTGGCCGTTTTTGCAGTAGTCTGCTTGTCAGTAACGGTGAAAGTCAAAGCACCTGAGGTAGCTCCTGCAGGAACTGTATACTCATAAGTAAAAGCATCAGCTTTTGTTTCAGTAGTATATGATTTGATATCGGTTGTGCCCAATTTTACTGATGCTGCTCCAGCTTCGGCCGTGATGGCAATTGAGTAGGTGACTTTACCACCTGGGAGCTGCGATGCAGTACTTGGAGTCACAGTGATGGTCGGATCAGCAAAGACAGGGTCCGGAGCTGGATCTTCATCTTTTTTACAGGAAGCCAGCGTGAACATAGCAGCCACTGTAGTTAGCATTATCATTCTAGTAATGCTGTTCTTCATTTTTTCCATGCGATTTAGTTTTTTGTTTTGTCTTTTTAATTCTTGGCAAACGTACATCATCAGTATTATGAAATAGTTAAGGGGTTGTTAGCTGTGATTTACTAATCATTCAAAAACAGAGGCTAAACGCAAAAAAGAGCGCTTGGCTCTTTTTTGCAGGTAATCTTAGATTAACAATTCCTTAAAGTCTCCAGGTTAGACCCAACGTAGTATATTGACCCCATCGGAAGGTTTGAATAGTCTCATCTACACCGGAAATTTTCTTATCTCTGTTGGAGTCCTGAATCAAGCGGTAACTTTGGTTGAGTACATCTTGTATCCCAAATTTTAATTCAAAATGCTGGCCAAGCTGTTTAGTCACGGTAAAATCAATCTGATTTCTTGGCATTTCATATTGTGTCGGGTTGAGGTCTTTGTCACCGACTGCAAAAATTCGTTTCCCAAAGACATTGTACATAGCACTGATTTGTAAACCTTTCTCAAGGTCGCTATAAAACAAACTGGCGTTTGCGGTGTAAGGGGATTGTCCCTGCATGGCCCGATTCTCATCGAGATTATCGAGTGCAGTTGGCAGTTCAATAGTACTCTCTATTAAAGAGCCATTAAGGACTACTGTCAATTTATGAATGAATCCACTTGAAGTAAAGTTGTCCAGGGATTTTCTAAGATCAGCCTCTATACCATAAGTGGTTGCCTTATCCGCATTGATATACGAGTAACGAAGGTTTGAGCCAGGAACTAAATATTGCTCAATTGGGTCTTGGAAATTTTTGTAAAACACTCCAAAACCAATACTCTCTGATTTAGATGGATACAATTCCCATTTTAGATCAATGTTATCGATTCTGGCAGTTTTAAGAGCCTCATTCCCGAAAATGTCTGCATTTCTATCAAAGTCATAATAATTGAAGGGGGCCAGTTCGCGAAATACAGGGCGGTTTACAGTTTTACTGTAAGCCAAACGAATCAGCATATTTTCTGTAAAGTTGTAAGACAAGTTAAAAAATGGCATGGGTACAGTTACCGGGCTGTCGACAATCTGGCTCTTAATCCCACTCGCATTATATACATCAATTTGCTGGAGGTTATATTCAACTCTCAAGCCTGCAGAAAGGCGAAATTTTTCTGCAAAGGGAGTTACAATTCCAGCATAACCTGCGATTAGTTGATTGTGTCCATCATACTTATCATACAACGATGGCCCTTCATTGGTACCTTCTTCTAAGATAAACTTTGACCCTAGATTCTGCTCCTCAAAAATTGTATTAAACGGTTGGTTCAAAAGGCTTAGATCAACCACAGAAGGGTTAAGCCACTTATAAGACATCCATCGGGCGTCAAAAGTCCTATCTTTCTTTTCCAGGTAGTAGCCAGTAATTATTTTCGCCTGCTTATCTTCTTCGGAGGAAGGATTCAATTTAATATCAAAATTTCCTGCTGCCGTAAATGCCTTCTCCTCAAGGTCGGAATAAAATCTTCCAGCATCAAATGCACTTGCTCCTGGAGGAATCACAATATCAAAATCATCACTCGAGCCAATGCTCCGTTGAGAGCGTATTCTGCGATAATCAGGCTGTTCCGCGTGTGTAGAATTATACCCAAAAATCCAGTTGAAATTTAGAGCATCTGAGAAACTATGTTTACCGGAAAGCTGACCGGAATATATAGCCCTCCCGTTATAATTAAATGCCTGATTATTAACATCGAAACCCTGAATATTCTCTTCTCCTTGTCTTAGTGTGGTTTGATTCTGGCCTTGCTGATTGTAAAAATTCCTAAACTCTAGCTTATGTGATGGATTAAACTCAAAGGTAAAATTACTGAGTATACCAAGACGGTTGGTTTGTGTGAATCGATTATCATTATACTTATAGCGTTGCGGGCTTTTTTGAGCAGCAGCATCAAATACCTCATAGTAGTATTGCTCTACTTGTTGTATTTGATTAGTCAATGCATAGCTAATAGAAGTTATATTATCTAATCTCTTATTACCAATACGAAGTGTACGTGACAAATCAAAGTTTATACGAAAATCAGGAGAGGCCGTAATTTGTCGTGTACCCCAGGTGTTGGGAAGTGACTTCGTTGCGTTGGTAAGTTTTGCAATATTTTGGTCGGTCGGGTCTTGAGAAAAAACTCGAAGGTTTTCAGCTGGGAAAGATGACGGCAATGTTCGTGTACCATCATCTGAGCCTAACCAATCCGTTTTCCCTTTTTCCTGACTTAAGACAGCTGACTCTCCAGTGGTATTAAATCGATAGCCTCCTGAAACCGAAAGTGAAGTTGAATTCTCGTCAACAAGATTTTTAGTAAAAATATTAATATCGGCTCCTGCAAATTCACCTGGAAGGTCAGCTGAACCAGATTTATAGACGAGCATCCGATCGATCATGTTGCTGGGAATAAGGTCAAAAGCAAAGGCCTTAGAATCTACCTCTGTACTTGGTGCAATTACTCCATTTAACAAAACGGTGCTATACCGTTCACTTAAACCACGAACATTGACAAAGCGATTGCCAACAATAGTCACTCCGGGCACTCTTCGAATAACCTGTCCTGCATCTCTGTCTTGGGACAACTGGATCATCTGAGAAGAAATACCTACTGCTACCAAGTCGGTCTTCTTAAGCTCAGTAATGACAGACACATCGGTATTGGTTTGCCGTTTACCGATAACAACTACTGATTCCAATTCCTGAACATCTTCCTTAATGGTTGTATTTAGAACTGTGGTTTGGTCTGGATGGACTTCAACCTCAGGAATAGTTTTCGTCACATAGGATATGTATGAGATAACAATATTATGCTTTTCTGCTTTTACCTTAGGAATCACAAAGTTTCCATCAATGTCAGTAGAGCCGCCAATGGTCGTTCCTTCAATCACCACGTTTGCTCCAATAATTCCTTCCCCTGTCTTTTCATCTTTAATTGTTCCTTTAATAGTTCCAATTTGTGAAAAAGCGGAAGCAGAGAGTAGTGTGAAAAAAGCTCCTAAATAGATTGTTTTAAGCATACCTTTAAATTTGCCACAAAGGTGGCTCGGGCATGTTACTCATGAAGCTCTTGATTGTTACGAAATTGTTAAGGTGAGTAGAAAAATAAGGTAAAACTCAATGTAACGATGAAGTAAAGGAGTGAAAACTATATCGTGTTATTACGATAAGTAAATTGAAAATAAGGCAGTTAGCTGTGCTATTTGCCAAATAACATTGCGGTGATGTGGACGTAATGAACGTAAAGTTTGGTTAATCTGACGAAGTGCCAAATCGAGGAGTTCTCTTCGTTGTCAGCTGGAGTTTGTCGAAATCTAAATAGTGTACTCCAATCGCTTTCGACAGGCTCAAGCTGACAGTAGGTTTTACTTATTGATCGGGATTTTGCTGAGGATAGTCTTAATAATATCCGAGGTTTTGACATTATCAGCCTCGGCTTCATAGTTGAGGAGTATGCGGTGGTTCATTACATCCAGCGCTACTTCTTTGATGTCTTCCGGCAACACATAATCACGTCCGTCAAAATAGGCCATTGCTTTCGAAGCCAGATTCAGGTTAATGCTGGCGCGAGGTGAGGCGCCAAACTGAATGTACTGTGCTTCATGATCCAGCTTGTATTCTTTTGGTTTGCGTGTAGAAGAAACCAGTTCGATAATATACTTTTCGAGCGATTCAGAAATTTTCACTTTGTTCACTTCGCCTCTGATTTCAAAGATGTCTTCTTTGGTAAGCACTGTGTTGACCTCGAAATTGAATTGCATGTTTGAAATTCTTCGCATGATTTCCAACTCTTCGTCTTTCGTTGGATAATTAACAAATACTTTCATCATGAATCGATCTACCTGCGCTTCGGGCAATGAGTAGGTTCCTTCCTGATCGACCGGGTTTTGTGTAGCGAGTACAAGGAAGGGCTTGTCCAATGTAAATGTTGTTTCCCCAATAGTCACTTGCTTTTCCTGCATCGCCTCCAGCAAGGCAGATTGAACTTTGGCCGGAGAGCGGTTGATCTCATCCGCTAAAATAATATTCGCGAAGATGGGGCCTTTCTTCACTTCAAATTTTCCTTCCTTCTGATTATAAATCATCGTTCCTACCAAATCGGCAGGCAACAAATCAGGTGTGAACTGGATGCGCTGAAAATCAAGGTGCAGCACTCTCGCCAGGGTACTAATCGTAAGGGTTTTTGCCAACCCTGGTACGCCCTCCAGCAAGATGTGGCCGTTAGTAAATAAACCTGCCAGTAGTCGGTTGACCATGTAATCCTGTCCCACTACTACTTTGGCAACTTCACTAAAAACCTGACTGATCTTTCGCTTGTGTTCCTGATGTAATTCGGTGGTACCTGCAAATGCCATAAATCCAAATACGTTAAAACTTTAATTAAAGCGCAATATTAAAGAAATCGGTTCAAAAATTGTGATGAGCGGCCCCTCTTCGAGAGTTAATTTCACTTTACCGAGATTGATTGACCCGGCTAGTTCTGAGCTTTTCATGGTAATCGGCAAATAGTATTCGGTGATCGGTCAAAAACCGATAACCCTTGCTGATCAACCTTTACTAGTTAATTTCATAAGACAACGACCTCTGCCCCTTTGGGATTGAGCAAATATGAATTAATCAAATTCTGAACGACCCTATTGTCTCTGCTGATTTTGATGTAGTTCTTGGCTGACTCCAGGTCGGCAATGCTTTCGCTCTTGTCAAAGAAGCCAAAGCCAAGGTAATTGCCATTTTCTACTAATACTAAAGAACGCTCATCCATCTTCCGCCCTTGCCCTATGATGGCAACGGAATTCCCTTTTTCAAAAAATGAGTCGATTGCCTTTTGTATTTTTTTGTTATACTTCTTTACCGTTTCAATACCCATGCAGGCGCCCTTACACGTTCCCGACTGATGACTGAAGCAAAGTCCTTTGGCTAACTGAAGTCCACTGAGCTTTGGACAAAGTTCAAACTCACGCACCTTCTCCCACATGAAACTCCAAGCGTCTCCTTTTGAACTAAACGTGATCAACGGTCGTGTGCCTCGGCTCACTTCATTGACACAAAATCTCAGGTACCCTGTCCGATCTTCATAGTCATAGATTCCCCACTCCTGCGTCTTATATTTCTGAGCCAGATTATACTTGGGCCATAGTCTTCTGATTTCCTGCGATTCTAAAATCAGTGCGATGAGTTCGTTACCGGTAAGTTCGAAATTGATGCTATGAATTTCATTTCGAATGTTGGAACGGTTCCATTCTCGTGCATCACCTGTAAAATGACCTGCAATACGTTTCTTAATATTATTCGCCTTGCCTACATAAATGATATTCCCTCTGCCATCCTGAAAATAATAAACACCTGCTTTGGCGGGCAACTTATCAAACTCTTCTTTAGGAAGGTTAGGTGGTAATATTGTTTCCCCCGAATTTCGTTTGAGTGCTTTAGCGATCACGCCTGTGTTATCGCGCTTGAGTAGGATATCAAAAATTTTTGCCGTGGCCTGCGCATCGCCTCCTGCTCGGTGTCGATCCGGAATTTTTACGCCCAAGCTCTCTGCCAATCTTCCTAAACTATACGATCGCAATCCAGGAATAATTTTCCGACTAAGTCTTACCGTACAAAGCTTCTTTGACTGCCAATATATTCCTTGCGTCTCAAACTCCTTTTTGAGAAAGCTATAATCAAAGTGTGCGTTATGCGCCACAAAGACATGACCCTCCAGCCACGAGAAGATCTCTTTCGAAACTTCTTCAAAAGGAGGTGCATCTTTGATCATGTTCGTGGTAATTCCCGTGAGGCCTGTGATAAAATGTGGAATGTTGCGGCCCGGATTGATCAGCGTTTGAAACTTGTCCGTGATTCGGGTTCCATCATGATGATAAATCGCGATTTCGGTTATACGGTGATAGTCGGCATAGCCTCCTGTGGTCTCTATATCAACAATGGCGTACATCAGACCTCAAAATTAGAATTTGACTTTTGGAGTTAAAAGCTGAAATTGAACGAAATTCTTCACAATGAACGGAATAATTCGGTTCCTGCTGACGGGTCTGGCGGTTTTATTAACTGCCTATCTTCTCCCCAGTGTCCATGTTGAAAACTATGGGTATGCTTTGCTGGTAGCCGTGGTACTTTCCATCACTAATGTGATCGTAAAACCCATTCTGATTATTTTCACGATTCCACTAACTGTAGTTACGCTGGGACTTTTTCTTCTGGTCATCAATGCTACCATTATCCTTATCGTAGATTACTTTGTACCGGGCTTTACCATAGATGGTTTTTGGTGGGCGCTTGCTTTCAGTCTGATACTCTCTGTTTTCAATAGTATGTTTACCGATTTGACGAAAGAGAAGACCGGTGATTAGAGTCTGTCAAATTCAAGATTCAAAATTTCCTGCTAGCTATTTTGAATATTGAATTTTAAACTTTGAATTCAGAATATTGATTCTCATAAACAAAAAAACTCTTCATTTCAAGTCATGTCAGTAGATAGCCTCAAACTTAATTTCAATCAGGACTCGCTTTGGATGTTGAATATTATCCTTGCGTTGATCATGTTTGGTGTGGCGCTGGAATTAAAAGTGGACGATTTTAAGCGACTGCTACAAACACCCAAAGTTGCATCCGTTGGAATTCTCTCCCAGTTCGTGGCTTTACCCATGCTCACGTTTTTATTGGTGTTGATCATAGAACCGCAACCCAGTGTTGCTCTGGGAATGATTATGGTGGCAGCTTGCCCCGGTGGAAACATCTCCAACTTTATGACGCACATGGCAAAAGGTAATACAGCACTTTCTGTAAGCTTAACTGCTTTCGGAACTGTACTTGCCATCTTCATGACACCATTGAACTTACAACTTTGGGGTAGTCTTTACCCACCTACAGCAAATCTTTTAAGAGAGGTGAGCCTCAATGCCTGGGACATGCTGGAGACAATTGTTCTGCTTGCTGGCATACCATTGGTGTTGGGCATGATTGCCGCTCATTACTGGCCTTCGTTTGCTTCCATCGTTTCCCGGTGGCTTAAGCCGGTGTCCATTATTGTCTTCATCGCGTTTGTCATCATTGCCCTTTCGAATAACCTACAGAATTTTATTGACCACATCTCAGTCGTGCTGGTCATTGTCTTTTTTCATAATCTGATTGCTCTTGCTTCAGGATTTTTTCTTGCACGTTGGAGCGGACTTAACTTTGCAGATCAAAAAACGATTGCCATCGAAACAGGAATTCAAAACTCGGGCCTCGGACTGTTTTTAATTTTTAGTTTCTTTGATGGTCTTGACGGCATGGCCATCATTGCTGCCTGGTGGGGCATCTGGCATGTTATCTCTGGACTCACCCTCGCTACCTATTGGTCTTATACTGCCGCACCTATCCGGGTTCCTAAATGATTCAGTGGCTATGGTATAACATCCTAAGAAACTATGTGAAATGGGGGTTGTATTATTATTTTAAAAAAATCACTGTACACGGCACAGATAATATTCCATCAGGGCCCATTATTTTAGTTGCTAATCACCAGAACGCGCTCCTTGATGCACTCGTGATTGCTTGCTTCAATCCTCATGTCACTTACTTTCTCACAAGAGCTGACCTTTTTAAGAAACCATTTGTCCGCTGGCTGCTTACAACTTTTAAAATGTTACCCATTTATCGTGTGCGTGATGGCTGGCAATCATTAGGAGAAAATCAAAAAACATTTGATGCCTGCAGCCAGGTTTTCTTAAAAAATGAAGCGGTAGCTATTTTTCCAGAAGGGAATCATGGCCACCAACGCAGAATAAGGCCATTGAGTAAGGGATTTACAAGACTGCCCTTCGAAGCGCTTCAAAAATACCCTAAGCTCAAAATAAATATTATTCCTGTAGGATTGAATTTTTCAGCTCATCAGTCCTTCCGCAGCAGCGTGAGTATCTACTACGGAACTCCGATCTTGGCTAATGACTATTTCAACGAACCATTACCTGCTGAAGCCCTTCGTTTGCGCAACGACATAAGTGAACGCCTGAAAAAATTGACTACTCATATCGAAGATGTTGAGCGATATGAAGAGATTATCCAAAAACTTGAAGCTTCCCAACCCAACTACCTTGACCCGATTGAAACTAACTTACGAATTGCCAAAATTGAAAAAGGTGAGACTGTGGCCATTAGTACCGATAAAAAATCTACAACTCATTGGATTTTTAAACCCATCGAGCTATGCTCCCAACTCATTAACTTTCTCCCGTTAATGTTCTGGAAGAAAATCAAGAAAGGAATTAAAGATCCTGTTTTTGAAGCTTCCGTTAAATTCGGCTTCGGAATTTTTGCATTCCCTATTTACTATTTTTTGCTGGCAATAATAGCCTATCTGTTTTGGGGAAACATAGGGTTTGCAGTTTGCCTTCTCGTTTGTGTTCCTTCGATGGCCTTAGGTCATTTAAGATCGGGCGATTAAATCAGCCGCTTGTATAATTCGCAATTCACATCACTTCCTGAATACCTAGTTTCGTACCCTAAACACACGTCATGAAAACCATTATTACTAAGCTCAGTTTATTCTGCGTTTGCCTAAGCACTCTTGTTGCGTGCAAAAAACCGGAGACACTCTATGAAACATTTCAACGGATCAACTTGGAAGTACTTCAGAACTCAAAAGCCTATGCCACACTCAAAGAAGAGACCTCCACCATTGGCCACCGTTTAACAGGATCTGAAAATGGTCACAAGGCTGAAGAATACACTTACACTAAATTTAAAGAATACGGATTCGAAGATGTCAGCTATCAGGAGTTTGAAGTAGAAGCCTGGTCGCGAGGAGAAATCAAAGTGACTATTGATGGAACCGCTGTTAAGGCTGTTACGCTTGGTCACTCACCGATTGCATCGGAAATAACAGGCGAAGTCGTTGATTTTGGGAATGGTCTTGAAGAAGATTATGCTTCACGATCAACAGCTGCAAAGGATAAGATTGCACTTATCTACATTGATATTCTGGAGGGAAGTAAGCCGGGATTAAATAATCTTCACCGTAGTGAAAAGGCTGCTATTGCCATTAAGTACGGTGCAAAAGGCCTCATCATTTTAAATCAAGTGGATGGTGGAGTCCTTCTCACCGGCACCGCTTCGGTGACGGGAGAATTGATTTCTATTCCTGCGGTTTGTATTGGTAAAGAAAACGGTATGGCGCTAAAAGAAAAGTTGAAGACTAAAAAAGTGCAAGCTTCCATTTCCATGACCAACCACAGTGACATGATCAAAGCGCGAAATGTCATTGCCACACTAAAGGGATCAGAACTTCCCGATGAGAAAATCATTATCGGTGGTCACCTCGACTCCTGGGATTTGGCAACGGGTGCCATTGACAATGGAATAGGTTCATTTTCCATACTTGACATGGCCCGTGCGTTTAAAGCCAATAAACTTACTCCCAAACGTACCATTCAGTTTGTGATGTTTATGGGTGAAGAGCAAGGCCTCCTGGGATCGCGATATATGGTCGATAAAGCAACTCAGGATGGCTCAATTGAAAATATAAAGTACATGATGAACTGTGATATGACGGGCAATCCGGTAGGCATTAATGCTGGAGGGCAGTTGGAGGACAGTACATTCTTTAAATCCTTAGGCGCAGAAATTCAAAAGATAGATACCATTTTTAAGAACTCATTCAGCAACAGATCCGGATTGCATAGTGATCATCAGCCGTTCATGTTAGAAGGCATGCCGGTTCTTTCCATGCACAGCAATCTTGACCGCTCCATTTATCGGTGTTACCATTCTGACTGTGATGATTTCAACCTTGTTAATGAAGAGCATCTTAGAAACACAGCTCGCTTTGGAACCATGGTACTTTATGGATTAGCCAATGCCGAAAAACTTCCCGCTAAAAAGATGGATAGTGAGACTACTAAAAAATTCATGATCGATAATAACCTGAAAGAACCACTCATCATTGCAGGAGACTGGAAGTGGGAAAAATAAAGCCTCTCCCCAGTTAAGTTTATGTTCAAAGCTGATCTAGTGGCTCCCCTCTCCGGCTGGAGAGGGGAAGTCAATTTTACCTGGCCCCGAAAAGTAGTCGGGTGAGGCGTTGAACCATCTGTTGCTTTGATCACATCTCAAATTACTTTTTTAAACTATTCTGATAAAACTCCGCCACATCTTTCTTCATCTGCTGCATAGAGGGCAGGTGGATGTACATCATGTGTCCTGCTTCATAAAAGGTCTGTGAAATATTTCCCCTCAGGCTTGGATCCAAATACATATGGTTGACGGTGTAGTCTGTTGCAAAATAAGGAGTAGCAAGATCATAATAACCATTACAGATAAGCACTTTTAAATCCCTGTTCTTGTGCATGGCTTGTCGTAATGTTTCAGCAGTGTTCAGATATTGGTTTTGTACATTATTGTAGTTCCAAGGCTGCACACGATTGCCCAGCACTTCATACGGAATGTCATTGGTGTATTTCAGTGTTCTTCTTACATAGTCGTTGATCGCCATGCTAAAGGGTCCGGTAATGGCAATGTTGCTGGGATCAAACTCATAATTCTCTCCTGCATCATCATAATCTATACCGGTAAACCGACCATCGAGACGTCCTACCGTTTTGCCATCATCGCGTTTGAGTTGCTTTACAAAGCGATTGATGTCGATTCTTAAGTTAGCTTGTTGGATATAATCTTTATCAATTCCGGTAAACTTATTCAATTTATCGACTACCAATTGATTTTCAGCAGCACTTAGTTTATCTCCTTTCATTAGCGCACTGCTATATTCTCCCATGACAAATTTTTCTACTTCTGCCAGAAAGGGCTTTATCTCTTTATACTCCGTCCCCGCCTCCTTGTGATACCATGCAATAGCCGCATAGGTAGGAATAAAGAGCATGAATGGGAAATCATTTCCCTTTCCAAATCGAGTAGTTTGAAAATTCAACACCGATGAAATTAAAACAACTCCATTCAGATACATGCCATAACGATCTTGCAAATGACCCGAAAGGGCGGTGGCCCTTGTGGTGCCATAGCTTTCACCTGCCAAAAACTTAGGCGAGTTCCAACGTTCAAATCGGGAGGTAGCGAGGTATATAAATTGTCCTACCGACTCAATGTCTTCCACAAAGCCTGTGAACTCTTTTTTCTCAACGCCCTCTGCCGGGCGGCTATAGCCCGTCATAACGGGATCAATAAATACTAAATCTGTTTCATCCAACCATGAATACTCATTATCTATAACGCGATAGGGAGGTTTCATAGGACCTCCAAATTCAGTCATCTCAATTCGCTTTGGTCCAAGCCCCCCCATGTGCAGCCACACAGAAGCCGACCCTGGACCTCCATTAAAAGTATAGGTTACTGGTCTTGTTGAGGGATCGGTGATTCCATCTTTTTGATAGTAAACAAAAAAGATTTTACCTCTGGGCTTGCCATTCTCTTCGCGTAAAATCAGGTAACCTGTTGTTGCTGTATATGACACCAATTTGCCACCAATCATTACTTTTGCTGTTGTTTTAGACAGGGGCGGTTCAACGAGTTCTTCTGCCGTGGGTTTATTATCCTTCTTCTCTTGCGCCAGCAGCGAAAATGAAGAAGTGATAAAGAGTAATATGATAAAGATGAATTTATAATGTTTCATAAAATTAAATTTAAAGGGTTGATTTAAAGGCATCGGTAAAAACCATGTGCGGTGTCAGGCTGAGCTTGTCGAAGCCTATTTTGACTATGCATCCTATGAAATATGTTTCGACAAGCTCAACATGACAAGGTTTTTAAGAGATGTCATTATTTACATTTTCTTTGGATCACTTTTCACCATCACCATTTCAATACCCTTGTCTTTGATCATCTTATTGAGCTGCTCAACATTGGTGTCAATAAGATTTCTTAGTTTTTGTAGCTCAGCGTCAATTTTTTTTGTTAGGTCAGCTCTAACTTCCTCCGCTTGCTTGTTGGGCTTGAAGTCTCCCATACCTTGCTCTCCCATCAGAAAGGCAAGTTGATTGTTTAGCTTAATTCCATAATTAAGGGGATCCTGAACGCTTTTGTTTTTAGTTTGGTGAATATTGTTTTCGATAATTGTCAAATCATCTTCAAATTTTTTCACTGCATCATTCAAGTCCTTGTATTGAGGTTCATCTCCTACTTTATTCTTTACGTAGCCGAGGTCATCTCTAATTTTTCTGATTTCAATCACACCTTGATTGGCCTCGCTCACTTTATCACGCACTTTCGTTAAGAAATCAAACTGCGCTCTGAACTCTTCAGAAGTGGTTTCAATTCGCGGATCCTTCAAGATTTCAAATTCTTGTTCTTTACTTTGTCCATTTACCGTAAGTCTTATTTTGTATTTCCCGGGGATAGCTTTGGGCCCTGCATTGGGTGATCCATAATACACCATGCCCTGGAAAGCCTTATAGCCCGGATGACGCATGTTCCATACAAAACGATTGCCCCCTGCTTTTGTAGTCACTTGATCCGTTTTCTCTTTTGCTTTATTGGTAAATGATTTAATCACGACTCCATTCGTTTCAAGAATGTCAATCTTGATCTCACTTTTTTCATCAACGTTTTTTATAAAGTAATGAACCATTACGCCACCGGGATGATTTTCACCTTCTAACTTTCTATTCACACCACGGTATCCCTCTGTTGAGGCCATGCGATAACTTGGCATGGGTTTAAAAAGATCAAACTCCTTATCCGCCATTTCTTTCGAAAGCTGATGGAGCGGAGTTAAATCATCGATCATCCAAAAACTACGACCGTGGGTAGCTGCGATAAGATTATCATTCTTCACTGCCAAATCATGAATAGGAACAGGGGGCAAGTTGAGTTGCAGCTTATTCCAGCTTGCGCCATCGTCAAACGAAATCCACATTCCCTTTTCCGTGCCTGCATAAAGTAATCCTTGTCTCTTAGGATCTGCCCTGACCGTGCGAACGAATTCCTCCTTAGGAATTCCATTGGTAATTACTGACCAACTCTTTCCGAAGTCCAGGGTCTTATAGATATATGGGGTATTGTCGCCAAACTTGTAGGAAGTAGCCACCACATAAGCCCCACCTTTAACAAACGGATTGACATCGATACAATTCATCATGTTGTATTTGGGCGACATGGGTGGGGTAATATTCTTCCAATTCTTTCCGGCATCGGTAGTGACATGAAGTAGTCCATCATCCGATCCAACCCATATTTCATCCTTTGTGTAAGGCGATTCCATAATCACAAAAAGATTGGCATAATATTCAGCACCCGTATTGTCTTGCGTTATTGGTCCTCCGGACGATTTAATTGTTTCAGGTTCATTACGTGTGAGGTCAGGGCTTATTTCTTCCCAGCTTTCTCCTCCATTGTAAGTAGCATGGAGATGATTGGAGCCGGCATACAATTTCTTTGGATTGTGGGGGCTGTAAATGATCGGATAATTCCAATTGAATCTGTATTTCATTACTTCGGCTCCCGAACCGGCCGGTAAAAACGGCCAAACATTGGATGAACGTTCCTGCCCGGTAGCCAGATTCTGCATCGACATGTACCCTTTGTAATCGCTTCCATAAATAATATCGTTGTTGAGTGGATCTGGGGCGAGATGAGCACTCTCTCCAATGGAAAGCGCAAGCCAGTCTCTTTCTGTTATTGACTTACCGGATGCGCGATGTTCTATTCGCACACTGTTATAATCTTGTTGGGCCCCATAGATTCTATACGGAAAATGATTGTCCGTTGTAACGCGATAGAACTGAGCTGTCGGTTGATTGTGGTAGGTGGTCCAACTATTCCCCCCATCGTTGGAAACCTGCGCACCGCCATCATCGGCAATGATCATGCGCTGATTATTGTCCGGATCGATCCACAAGTCATGATGATCACCATGAGGCGCATCTTTCAACACAAATGTTTTGCCTCCGTCTTTAGACACACCATAACTCACGTTCATGTTATAAACTATGTCCTCATTTTGTGTATCGGCATAGATGCGACAATAGTACCAGGCACGCTGTAGCAAGGCCCTGTCTTGATTAATCCGCGACCATGTTTTGCCAGCGTCATCTGATCGATATACGCCTCCTTCTTGATTTTCTATAGCGGCCCACACTCGATTTGAATTTTTTGGTGAAACGGTTACGCCTATAATTCCATTAATCCCTTTTGGCATTCCAGGCTTATCGGATAGATTTTCCCAGGTATCTCCACCATCTACACTCTTCCAAAGTTTTGAATCG
>JANNRV010000068.1:0-33511 GCA_031401775.1 Bacteroidia bacterium
TGAAGAACATTTCCTTCGATCAAACAGTGCTTAGAATTTGATAAATGAATTCCAAAAAAAGTATCTTCAAACTGATTGTTCAACACTTTTAATCGCTTTGAATCAAGGGCATTGATGGCAGAGATGTCGTTGATACTTCCAATTCCGGTATTGATCATTCGCATGCCAATAATAGAAACATCGTTAGCTGCAATAGTAAAAATCTCAAATTTATTCTCTCCATCTAATATTGGGAAGTTGATTCCGATAAGGGTGATTGATTTTTGAATGATTAGGTTTCCCTCTTTGTAAATACCGGGCATGACACGAATGGTGTCGCCAGCAGCAGAAAATTCAATGGCAGATCTTATTGATGCATGAGTGCCATGAGGATCAACTATCCAAGTCTTGGCAAAAGTTGAAAAGGAAAAAAGAAAAAGTAGTGAAAGCGTAAAACACCACATCACTTGTACTGCGTAGTCACTTCGCCCCATCCCAGATAAATTGCTTTCCATTCTTTCTTAAAGGTATCCATACTTGGCTTTGTTTCAAAAGCTGCCACCTGTCCGTTCATTGGGCTGCGTATGGCTGTTGACTTTAGATAAAATCCATTGGTTGCATCTATGAGTTTACCCGGATTACTATAATCGATTACAAGTTTATGCTGAAAGTCTTCTACGGGTTCATATCCTGAATTATAAAAATTCAAGAAACAATTCATGTCATCAAACTTATAGACTTTGCCTTTCTTGGTGACCAACTCCGCTCCGAACTTATTATCCATCATCGTCATTTTACAGAAGTGACAGATGTCAGTTCCGTATACCAATGGCTCAGGATCTGTTGAGCAAGAAATTAAAAATAATGTAAGTAGACTTAAACAAAATAATAGGTTAACGTCTTTACGAGCACCAGCGTGGGCTCTGCGGGAGAGCGAAGAATAAGTCATATTATTTTTTACTTCTCCATTCGTAAAATACCAGACCTCCCAGTAGTACACCCACTCCAATGAAAATCCAACCGCCAATATCGGGGCCAGAGAATGCGGTGAAGTTTAACAAAATTTTTGTTCCAATCAACGGAGGTTGGTAAGACATACCTTCGATCTTAATCGGAGCTTCCGGGTTTAAGTTGTGCCCATAATCGTAACCCCACAAATAGAAATCTATCAGCGCTCCGATACCAGCTGCTAAAATCACTGCCAGGAAGGTGATGAGCATAAAACGCTTATTGATTATACTGGTTAGTAATCCAATACCAATGATACCACCAACCAGATAAATCATATAACCAAATTCAGGAAACATGCTCACCTCAATGGTCTTCATTCCAATGTAATGATTCAAGGCGCTAATGGTTTTCACATCTCCGCTGAGAGTGTTGATCCAGATTTTCATCTCAAGTCCTTCCGGGTATTGTGGAGCCCACATGAGTATCTGCCAAAGCGGAACAAAGTAGGCGGAGATGAGTGCCAAACCTGACACGGCAACCGCTATTCTAGTTATAGGTTTTAATGACCTCACCCTCGCCCCCTCTCTGAAAGAGAGGGGTGACTCTGTTTTGTGTTTTATCACTTTGTCACCCAGGTTCATTATCTATTTTTTTTAAGATTTTGTTATACTTTCTAAAAAAAGGCGCCCCAAAGCCGAGGCGCCTTACTCAAACCTGTAAACTATGAAACTTACTTAATTTGAGCCGGTTTCCTCCACTACACCGGTAGAGAATTTGAGAGGCACATTGCTTCCCGCAGGTGAAACGCGAGCGTACCCCTGCATCTCTTGGTGTAATGCTGAACAAAAATCTGTACAATAAAAAGGTGCCACACCCACTTCATCAGGTATCCATTTCAGGGTTTGTGTTTCACCGGGCATAATGAGTATCTCTGCATTGGCCGCACCTTTCACTGCAAAGCCATGTGGCACATCCCAATCTTGTTCTAGGTTGGTAACGTGAAAATATACTACATCTCCCATCTTGATCCCTTCAATATTATCAGGCACCAAATGTGAACGAATGGCTGTCATATACACGTGTACTTCATTTCCTTTACGAATAACCTTTGCCTCTTTCTCGCCTTTGGCAACATAAGGATGGTTGTTCTCTTCTATCTTAAATATTTTAACCGAATTTGGCGCAATCAAACTTGCGGGAATAGCCTCTGCATAATGTGGCTCTCCTGTTGTTGGGAAGTCGAGAAGCAATTGCATTTTATCACCGGAGATATCATATAAC
This sequence comes from Bacteroidia bacterium, assembly GCA_031401775.1. GTDB lineage: Bacteria > Bacteroidota > Bacteroidia > Cytophagales > Cyclobacteriaceae > ELB16-189. Next base: position 2,212 of record JANNRV010000068.1, read on the forward strand.
TGGGCAGATTGTGTTAACTCAGGACCGGTAGGCAAGTAGCGGTCTTTCGTGATTTTGTTGTAAGCGATTACATATTTACCGTGTGGCTTGCTTGTTGGTCCACCGGGAACACACAAGTGACCGATTGAATAATAAGTAGGAACTCTATCCAATACTTCAAGCGTCTTCACGTTCCACTTTACAATTTCTGAAGATACAAAGAACGAAGTATAAGCATTGCCTTTCTCGTCAAACTCGGTATGCAATGGGCCAAGACCTGGCTTCTTCACTTCACCATGCAAAGCTGATTCATACTTAATAACAGGTATGCCAGCGAACTCACCTTCGAAATCTTTCGCAGCAATAGCCGCTTGAATTTTTGTAAATGAAAACACAGGGATAATAGCAGCCAATTTACCAGAAGCCACGATGTACTCACCGGTTGGATCGGTATCACAACCATGTGGAGACTTAGGACAAGGAATGAAATAGATGATATCTTTTAAAATTGTAGGGTCAAGTTGCAATACTTCTGTCATCATTTCGGATGTGGCTGTGTGCTTAGATTCATCCAAGACATTGTGTGCATACTTGGTTTTTACCTTCACCCCTTTTCCTTGAGCAATGTATTCTTCTGCTTTCTTCCAGTTAACCGCCATGATAAAGTCTTTGTCTTTTTGTGTGGCATTCACTTCTAGCAAAGTGTATGCTTGCTCAGTATTGTAGCAAGAGAAAAAGAACCAACCATGAGAAGGACCTTTGCCGGCACGTGACAAGTCAAAGTTTACTCCTGGTGTTTTCAATTGAAAGCCGATATTCATGCGACCTGTGATAGGATCGATCTTGATAAAACTAATGGTTCCTTTAAAGTTTTCTTTATAAGTACTAATGGGTACATCTTTCTTATCGCCCATAGGCACACTAAAGCGTGTACCCGCTACAATGTACTCGCTATTTTCAGTAATGAAAGGTGACGAGTGATTACCACCGCTGTTGGGCAATTCCAATATCTCTTCTGTTCTAAATGTTTTTAAGTTAATGCGGGCAACACGAGGCGTATTGTTTGCATTACCAAAAGCCCAACGACCATCGTGCTCACCTTTCGTAACAGAAAGCGCAATATGATGGAGGTCATCCCAAGGTACAAAACCATGCGAGGTGTTTAACATAGGCTTTGTCTCTTCGCTATATCCATAACCGCTTTCAGGGAAAACCGAAAAGACAGGAAGAATTTTAAAGAGTCTTCCGGATGGAATACCATAGATACCCATCTGGCCATTAAAACCACCTGACACGATGTTATAAAATTCATCGTACTTACCGGGAGCCACATACACTTTCGATGCGGCATCGCCAACGATGGCCGACTGTGGCCCTTTAGGTTTGCAGCCATAAAACATAAAGGTAGACGCCACACCAAGTAGCAGAACAACCGACTTCATTACTGTTTTCATTATTATTTAGGTTAAGGTTGGGTAACTATTTTTCACCATCGTTTTGACGCATGAACTCAAGCACGTCACGCGCATCCCCAATCGACATGTTTTGATTAGGCATTCTCATTAAGCAGAGTTCAAGAAGTTTTTGTGCTTCAGGATCTTTCTCCAGCATCACATCCACGTTGGTGATCATATTCATCACCCACTCCGGCTTTCTTTTTTTTGTAACATCTTTCCACCCCGGTCCAACGATACGTTGATCAGTGAGTTTATGACAGGCAGAACACTTCATTTCGTAGATAGCTAAGCCTCTTCCTACACGATCAAGTTCAAGTGGTGTTTTCAATGTTACATTTTTAACAGCGCCTAAGCCCTTTGTCGGGTCACTGATGATGTCTTCGACTGCAGATTTAGAAGGCTGCTCCGGATACTCTTCATTGTTCTTTGGCTTGTCCGGAGTGCAAGAAAAAGCAAGCAAGGCAAAGGAGGTGATATATAAGTATTTCATAGTTTTGGGTTTTCTCTAAGTTACAATTTTATTTTTCGGCATTCCAATTGGAGCTTGCCATCTCTCTCCATTTTTTTTACGGTACGGATAACCGTTTCTACACGTAAGCCACTCATGTCCGCGATTTGCTGACGGGTAAAAGGAACAACATAGGTGTGATTGGTTCGAATCATTCCATGCTTGTGAACTGCACTACGAGTAGAATCATCCTTAAGGTATTTCAATAAGCTCATGATGCGATGTTCGGGATCATAAAATGAAATCTCCGACAAGATCATCGATTTATACTTCAAGCGCTGACATAAAATTTGATCGAGGTGAAGATGGATTTCAAAATTTTCTTTCAGCAGTAAAAGAAATTTCTCTTTAGGGAGTTTAATGATGATGGAATCCTCCAATGCGCAGGCAGTGCTAGGATATGGAAATGAACAAAGCAAAGGAGGTTCACCAAAACTATCCTCTGCTTTAAATATTCCCTGAATGAATTCTTGACCATCGCTGCTGTTGGTGATCATTTTGACAGAGCCTTCAATAACCTGAAAGTAGTTCAAGGCCTCCTCTCCTTCCCTAAAAATCACTTCATCTTTTTTCAAAGCAATTTCGCGAGCCCCGTATCTCTTAAGAATATCGATGGATATCATCTGTTCTTTCAATTTATGGTGTAAACCTATCTCTCCTTTTGAAACTAAAACATGACATTCATCATGCAATTCCATGATTTTGGAAGGAAATGCTTCAATCAACGGATTCCAGATAGAATTGGAATCAAGCAAAAACGAGGGCATGCTGATCTTCTTCTTCATTTGCGCAATTACTGATCAAAAATGAAGGTCTTGAGGAAATTCGCTTATGATTCAGATCATAAACAGGGAAAAAATTTCACATGATTGGGCCTTATTTAGTCACTTTGCCCTTTGGCAATTCTGTGCCGGTTTTGTCTTCAAACAACATTCTCACCGAAGGCCCATAGGTATCGTCATATTGACCACTTCGAAGACTCCATAAAAATGCTCCCAGGAACAGAAGGGCTATGGTAAGCGAAATCGCGATAAGCAGGATAATAATGGTCATGATTTTTTCCGTTCAGTGTGAAGTGATCGTGCAACACTATTTACAGCCAAGGTACTAAAGCCCACTACACTAATACTTGAAATGGGCATTAATACAGCCGCTGTTAATGGGGTGAGGTGTCCCGTTACAGCAAAGCTTAGCGCGATGAGATTATAAAAAAATGAAATACCAAATCCAATTTTTAAAATGAAGGTGGCCGACTTTGCCAACCGTAGATATTGACTTAAAGACTCTATTCGATCACCTTTTAAAATACCATCACAGGCAGGAGTAAATACACCGGTATCATCAGTGATTGCAATACCTACGTCACTTTGCTTCAGGGCACCCGAATCATTAAGTCCATCGCCAATCATCATCACCTTTTTCCCTTTTTTCTGAAGGGTTGAAATGAATTCTAGTTTGTCGTGTGGTGTCTGATTAAAAAGCAACGTGGTACCAGTCGGAAAAATAGAACTCATTCTTTCCCGGTCTGCTTCATTGTCTCCGGAAAGTAATGCTACTGTTTTTCCTTCCAGTTGCTTAATTAAATGAGGTATGGCAGGCCTCATGGTAGTTAGAATTTGAAAGTATCCTCTGATTTGTCCGTTGACAGAAACAAAAACCTTGGAGGCAAGGTCTGCCATCTTTCCCGCGAAGCCCACAAAAGAAGCTGAACCAATCACTATTTTGTGACCTGCGATAACCCCTTCTATTCCCTTTCCCGGCTTCTCCTTATAATATTCTACAGGTAATTGAGAGGTGTGTGATATACTTTTTGCTATCAGTATGCTCAGCGCATGAGTAGATGAGGAAGTTAGGATTTTCACCCATCCCAGCTCCTGATCGTCCAGCACTCCAATAAATTTTATGTTCGCTGCACCATAGGTTACCGTTCCTGTCTTGTCAAATACTACTGTGTCAATTGTGGCCAGTCGTTCTATCACATCAGCATTCTTTAAGTACAAACTGCCTTTGCCCATGACTCGTAGCATACTTCCGTAGGTAAATGGGGCGGCCAGCGCGAGGGCACATGGACAAGCCACCATTAATACCGAGGTAATAATCAGCCAAAGTTGAGTTGGATCTGTAAAATACCAATAGCCTCCTGTAACCAGTGCTATTCCCATCACAGCCCATGTAAATTTTTGTGCGGCCCTGTCGATAATTTTCTTGTATTTGCTTTCCTCCTGCTTTCGAAAAACATCATTATTCCACAAACTGGTAAGTTGACTTTGAGATTTCATCTTCTCCACGGTTAATGTTGCCGGTTGACCAATCAGTCTTCCTCCAGCATAAATAAAGTCGCCTGATTTTCCACGAATCGGTTTTGATTCTCCCGTGACAAAACTATAGTCAATATATGCTTCATGATCCAGCAGAATACAATCGGCTGGGACAATCTCCATGTTGCGTACACGGATAACATCTCCACGCCTGAGCTCATAAACAACAACTGGTTTCCATTCCTCATCTATTAATTTATTGACTGCCAATGGAAAGTAAGACTTGTAGTCACGATCAAACGCAAGGCTCTCATACGTCTTACTTTGAAACCATCTTCCAATCAATAAAAAGAAAACCAGTCCGGTAAGCGAATCCAGGTATCCGGGACCGGTCTGGGTACCTATGTCATAAACACTCCTGAGAAATAACGCAGCCAGCCCGGCCGCAATGGGTACGTCAATGTTAATCTGCTTTTGCCGAAAGCTCTTCCACGCAGCTGTAAAATATTCTTGACTACTGTAAAAAATAACGGGCAACGCAAGGATCATGTTTAAGTAAGAAAACAGGAAACGCAATTGCTCATCGGCCTGATCCAGACCCAGGTATTCAGGAAAACTGAGGAGCATGACATTGCTAAAACAAAAACCAGCTACCGCCAGACGAGTGATCAGTCTTTTTGTGGAAATATTCTCCTGCCTTTGCTCACCTTCCAACCGAATCTGCGGTGGGTACCCTAACGAAGCGAGTAGTCTTGCAACGCCTCCAAGGGAAATTTTTTGAGGATTAAAATTTAGGGTGACCTTCTTTTTACCAAAGTTTACCTCTGACTTAACAATGCCATTCTCTATTCGTTGAAGATTCTCCAGCAACCAAATACAGGATATACAATGAACATTTGGAATGGAAAATTGAACACTGACAAATGAGTCAGAATCAAAAATTACTATTTTCTTTCTTACAGAAGGTTCATCGTAATAAGAATAGGTTTCCTCATTAACATGCCTGAGCTGAATTCCAGGGTTTTGGTCTAAGGTATAGTATTCGCATAAATTATTTTCACTGAGAATTTCATATACCGTCTTGCATCCGTAGCAGCAAAATTTTTTTTCATCGAGTGCAAAACTCCCTTCAGTACAAGGTTGTCCGCAATGATAGCAGTTAACCTTCGTTGCAATTGGGCTTGCTACTAAACTCATCATTACTAGCTGTTGGAGTAATAAACAGAAGTCTCGTTTTTCATCAATCGCTTGGCAATTGATTTGTTTTCCAGCAAGGCCAAGGCCGATTGGCCGATAATTAAGAGCGGCTTTTTCAATTTTGAAACATAGGAGACAAGATTATCCGTCAGGTTGATTCGGCTCATCGGATGAATGCCCACATTTTCAAAAACCTCTTGCAAATAACTCACGAGCGATTTTTCAAAATATATCCCGGGCTCATCTTCAGGGCTTACTGTAATGAGGGTAAATTTCTTCTTGCGTGAAACTTCGCCAAATAGAGCATGAAAAGACTTAAGCGCAGCCAAACCTTTTAAGTCATAGTCAAAAAGAAAAACAATCTCTTCGTACTCATGCGTCATATCATACGACAAAAATAGAGGACAGTGCATTTTCTCAAAAAAATCCACAGGCAAATCATTAAGAGAAACTCCGTCTTCCTGATTTAAGGGGTCCAGTAATAGGAGGTCAGCAAATCTACTTTGGTGAACCAATGCCTGTAAACTACTCTGATCATTTAAAAATTTCAATTCCAGATTTAAGGTGGCTGCCTCCGATTGCAAGGCCAGTTTCTGATCCAACTTTTCGACTTCCGCAGCCGGAGAATGAACACTAACCTGACTTACATAATCCCTTAAGAAAAAAGCAGAAAATCGCTTATCAGCTAAATGGGAAAATGCTTTGGCTAAATTCTCTATGCGAGTTCTGTGCGGAGTAAAATCAACAGGTAGTAATATAGTATAGTTCACAAATCAGTTACTTAGTTTTATACGTCCAAATAGAGCAATCAAGATGATTTACAACATCCTCGGCAATACTTCCACTCATCAGGTGGTTTAGCCCTCTGCGGCCGTGAGTAGCCATGGCGATCATATCTGCGCCAACTTCATGAGAAAAATTAGCCAGCCCTACTTCTTCCGATAAATCGTTGTAGGTATTAATCGTATAATTTTTAAGCATATACCTCTTGGCAAAGGATTGTAACTTTTCTTTTGTTTCAATGTCCTTTTTGAAGTTGGCCGGGGTATTAAAATAAACGATGTGTAGCTTGGCTTTAAAGAATGCCTGAAGTTCCTTTACTTTCATAGTCAGGGTTTCTTCATCCTCACGCAGCGCATTAGGGAAAACAATATTTTTTATTTCAGATCCTTTAACTGCCTTCTTGACTGATATTACGGGCACATCAGACCAACGTACAATTTTCTCTGTGTTTGAACCCACTAAAAATTCCTTAAAACCCGAAGTCCCTTTTGTACCCATTACAATCAAATCAATCTTCTCATCCCCAACAAAGCGGTTAATGGTAGTCGTGATGGGTCCATACTCAACAAAGGAGGTCACCTTCGGACCCTCTTTGGCCCACTTGGATTTCATTTTACTAAAATTCTTTTCTGAATTAGCCTTCATATCCTTAAGGAAGGCTTGTTCAAAATTGAGGGTGGGCATGAGCACCGTATCATGCATGACAGGCAGCTCGATTACATTCAGGAGAATGATTTCTCCATTACTCTGATTGGCAATATCTACAGCGAATTTAAAAGCCTGAACAGCAGCGTCAGAAAAATCGCATGGAACCAATATCTTTTTCATAGGAGGGTTGTTTTGATATCAAAGATATTTCAAACCCAAACGCAACCTACTGACAGGCATCAACCAAAAAGATGACTTTTGTCATGTCATAATAGAATAATTCAGTAAAAAGAGATTTCCTCTTGATTCGAAAGGGCAAAAACTTAATAAATAATAGAGAGAAAGAAATCAGCCAATAATTAAATCAGCTTGCTTGGCAAGTTTACGCGGCTCTAACACGCGAATTTTTTTACCCTCGAAGGACACAAGGCCTTCACTTTTAAATTCTGAAAGGAGACGGATAACAGTTTCTGTTGCGGTGCCTACAATGCTGGCAAGATCTTCACGTGATAAAGCGATATCAATAAGTGTACTACCCTCTCCTTCCATGCCATAGGATTCTTTGAGCATCAATAAACTGGCTGCAAGGCGCTCTCTCACCGACTTGTGCGCAAGCTCTGCCATTTTCTCTTCCATGATTCCCATCTCATGACAAATCGCTTTCACCACACGCTTCATAAAGGCAGGATTTTTTTGAAGAACTTCAAAAAAATGGTCTTTGGTAATAAAGCAAATCTTAGCATCCTCTAAAACAGTGGCTGAGGCAGCATAATATTCTTCACCAAGCAATGCACGATAACCCAAAAAATCTCCCGGTTTGGCTATGTAGATTATGTATTCCTTGCCCTGCACATTATTCTTATAGACCTTTACTTTTCCTCCATTCATGCAGTAAAGGCCGGTAGGGCGTGTTCCTTCATAAAAAATATTCTGACCTTTCTTATAAGAAATACAGGTCTTATGAAGGTTGATTCTGTTTAGTTCCTCAGGGCTAAGGCCATTAAAGAGGGAATCCTTGAGGTGTTCACAGAGTGTGCAAGCAATATTGAATTCTACTTTGGCCATAAGTTAAAATTGAACAAAAATCAAGCATCAAACAAGCCCTTTTTGATGGAAGGATTAAGCAACAATTAAATTTTTGATAAAGTCTTAAACTTGAAATAACTATGCAACTAACAATCCGGCTCCAAAGAGAATAACAAACAGTAATGTAGACATTGCCATTTGCTTCAAGTAAGGATCTAGTTCCGCAGAAGGCTTTGAACTCACGGCTCGTGCATTGATTAAAAAAAGAGGGAGGCTAAGCAAAAACATAAACTGAACTGCAGATTGGAAGTTAAGGACAACATATAGTATGGAGCAGCCCGTCCCTCCTGTCAACAAAAACCAATGGTAGCGTGAAGCATTTTGCTTTCCAATTCTCACAGGAATAGAATACTTCCCGGCAATTTTATCTGATTCAATATCACGAATGTTATTAATGTTCAACACCGCAATGGAAAAAAGGCCACAACTCATTGCCGGAAGTATGTCCATGGTTAAAATCCGGTGAGTAAATAGATACAAAGAACCCATCACACCGACCAATCCGAAAAAGATCAATACCGAAATATCCCCAAGACCACTGTATCCATATGGTTTTTTACCTACCGTATAGGCTATCGCAGCGATGATGCTTAAGATTCCCAATCCAAAAAAAAGAGATAAGGCTTTCATATTCCAGCCAAGAGAAACCAATAGCAAAGAAATTCCACTCGCCAGTGAGAGTACAACAAAAAAGATAACAGCATTTTTCATTTGTGCCGATGAGATAGCCCCGGATTGCACTGCACGCATCGGACCTTTTCGTGCAGGATGATCTGCACCATTAATGGAATCGCCATAGTCATTGGCCAAATTGGACAATACCTGTAGGAAAATAGTTGTCAGGCAGCAAAGCGAGAAAATAAGAATATCAAATTTGCCGGCAGCCGCAGCCAGAAAGCCACCCATACCAATACAAGAAAGAGCAAGTGGTAAAGTTCGTAATCTGAAAGCCGAAAGCCAATTCTTAATTACCATTCTATTCGAAAATGATGTTCTACTTTTTCCGGATGGAGTCAAAAGAGTAGACTCCGGAACCACTGAAAAATAAAACAACGTAAGGAACTAAAAATAAAACAGCGTGCTCTTTGTCACCAAAAGAATCGCCAGAGTGAATAACAAATACAGCCACCACCATTAAGAAAATCAATGGCACCAAGGCAAGTCGGGAAAATAATCCTATTACAAGTAACCCGGCACAAAACAATTCAGCAAAAATAGTCATGCCTAAAGAAATAGAATGGCCTACGTGCAATGGATCGGGCCACGACAGTGACTTATCCCGGAAATTCATCAACTTATTCCATCCATGCATCATCATCATACCACCGGAACCCACACGCAAAACAAATAGCGCAAAGTCCATAACAAAGGGCCTGTTCCCCAACAAAAATTTTATCATCCTTATTGAATTATCTTATCCATTATGGCTTTGTCCATGGGTCTCACTTGGGGTGTATAAAATCCAAGCACGTTTCCTTCCGGACTTACTAAATACTTGCAAAAATTCCAGGAGGGAATTTCACCGGTCTTGGCCTCCAGCCAACTATACAATGGCGCTTTGTCACTTCCTTTCACAGAAACCTTTTCGAACATTTGAAACTTAACTCCATAATTGCGCTCACAAAAAGTAGCAATCTCCTCACTTGATCCCGGTTCCTGCCATAGGAAATTATTAGCAGGAAAACCCAGTACGGCAACTTTGGCACCAAACTGCTCGTGTAATTTTTCCAGGTCTTTATACTGAGGAGTGTATCCGCATTTTGACGCTGTATTAACAATCAACATATACTTGCCCTTATACTGAGCGAGGTCAACTTCTTTGCCATCCAGCGATTTCATCTTGAAATCATAAATGGAACCTGTTTCCTCCTGCTTTTTGCCAGCAGATAATTTGGAAGAGAGAAATGCAGCTAAGCCCATAACAATAAGTAAAGCGATTATTATTTTAATATACCTCATCTATTCTGTACTAAAGGGTAAACAGATTTTAACATGTAATGTTTACATCTTTTCCGGAACTTGTATTCCCAAAAGCCTCATTGCTTTTTTTAGAATGTCCGCGACTACGAGCGAAAAATCTATTCTGAATTTAAGTTTAGCAGTATCAGTTTCATTAAAGATCGGAATATTTTGATAAAACTGATTGTATTCCTTTGCTAAATCATAGGCATAATTCGCAATCACTGAAGGTGAGTAATCATGTGCCGATTCCTGTATCCGATTAGGATATTCATTGAGAAGGTTGATGACGCTTCTTTCTGAGGGCTCTAGGGTATAAGGATTCAGTTCATCATTTGTTAATGTCATGGTTTCGGCCTTTCTTAAAAGAGCGCGTATCCGGGCATGGGTATATTGAATGAATGGTCCGGTATGTCCTTGTAACTGTATGGATTCAGTTGGATCAAACATCATCCGCTTTTTTGGATCAACCTTTAACAAGAAGTATTTCAAGGCACCCAATCCAATCATTTCCGATAAGGAACGGATTTGCTCATCGTTCGATCCTTCAATCTTGCCCAACTCCCGGGTTTGCTTTTCCGCCTCAGACACCATCTCCTCCATTAAATCATCGGCATCCACTACGGTGCCTTCGCGTGATTTCATTTTCCCGGTAGGCAAATCCACCATACCATAGGAGAGATGATAGCATTCCTTTGCCCAACTATAACCGAGCTTAGCAAGAATGAGAAACAGTACTTTGAAATGATACTCCTGCTCATTGCCTACCGTATACACTTGCCGACTTATCTTCGGAAAATCGCGGAAACGCAAAATAGCAGTACCAATATCCTGGGTCATGTACACAGATGTACCATCTGATCTCAGCAATACTTTTTGATCCAGTCCGTCTCCTGTCAAGTCAACCCAAACCGACCCATCTTCCTTCTTAAAGAAAACACCCTGCTCCACTCCTCTCACTACTTCTTCTTTACCAAGCAAGTAAGTTTCAGATTCGTAATAGAGTCTTTCAAAATCGACACCCATACGCTTATACGTAGAGGTGAATCCTTCATAGACCCAGCCATTCATTGTTTTCCAAAGATTAATGGTGTCGGGATCTTTGGCTTCCCACTTCAATAGCATCTCCACGGCAAGCTGCATAATGGGTGCTTGCTTTTCCGCTTCTTTCTCAGCAATCCCTTTTTCAACTAATTCCTTGATCTGTTGTTTATAGACTTTATCAAACTCAACATAATATTTACCCACTAAATGATCTCCTTTAATGATACCGCCATGTGGAGTTTCCCCTTTACCAAACAGTTTCCAGGCTGCCATCGACTTGCAAATATGAATGCCGCGGTCATTAATGATTTGCACCTTATGAACCTTGTAACCATTTGCTTTGTAAATCTCAGCTACACTATAGCCTAGAAAATTATTTCTGAGGTGACCAAGGTGGAGAGGTTTGTTTGTATTGGGAGAAGAATACTCTACCATAATCTCCTTATCCGTAGGGGGCACTACTCCAAAATTTGGTTCTTTTAAAATCGATTGAAATACTTTCCCCCAGGTTTCATCTGATAGCACAAGATTCAGAAAGCCTTTCACCACATTGTACTTACTTACGATTCCGGAATGCTCCAGCAAATATTCGCCAATCAGTTTGGCCGTTTCTTCAGGTCCCCTCTTTGAAATTTTAGCGATTGCAAAACACACCAACGTATGAGACCCTTCAAATTCCTGATTAGTCGGTTGCAATTGCAATTGCTCAACAGACTGACTGAACAATACAGAGATTGCTTTTTGTATTTCGGAACGGAGGAGGAGGTCTAAATTCATATGGTCAATAGTAGATGGTCAATTGTCAATGGCAACGACACCCCAACCATGGACTATCGACCACTCGACTATTGTCAGAATCACATATCTAAAATATAAGCGAACATCAATGGCGCTACGATTGTCGCATCGCTTTCTACGATAAATTTAGGTGTATCTATATTCAGTTTACCCCATGTTATTTTTTCGTTGGGTACTGCGCCCGAGTAAGAACCATAGCTGGTGGTTGAGTCACTGATTTGACAGAAATAGCTCCAAAAAGGAATCGTATCGCGCTCCAAATCCTGATGCAACATAGGAACCACACAAATGGGAAAGTCACCAGCGATACCTCCCCCAATCTGAAAGAATCCTATTCCGTCTTTACCTGAATTTTTAGTGTACCAATCTGCCAACCAAATCATGTATTCAATTCCTGATTTCATGGTAGAGGCTTTCAGTTCGCCAGTAATGCAATAGGAAGCAAAAATATTTCCCATGGTAGAATCTTCCCAACCCGGCACCACCATCGGCATATTTTTTTCCGCAGCAGCAATCATCCAGGAATTTTTGGGATCAATCTCATAATACTGTTTCAAATCACCACTGTTGATCATTCTGAACATGAACTCATGGGGGAACAGGCGTTCACCTTTATCTTCCGCATCTTTCCATACTTTAAATAAATGCTTTTGAAGTCTGCGAAAGGCTTCTTCTTCCGGAATACAAGTATCAGTAACACGATTCAAATGATTTTGCAATAAATCCCACTCCTGCTCAGGGGTCAGATCTCTATAGTTAGGTATGCGTCTGTAATGTGAGTGCGCCACAAGATTCATAATGTCTTCTTCGAGATTGGCTCCTGTACACGAAATAATATGCACTTTATTTTGTCGGATCATCTCTGCGAAGCTGATTCCCAATTCCCCCGTACTCATGGCACCCGCGAGGGTCACCATCATTTTCTTGCCGTCAGCAATATGCTTTTTATAAGCTTTGGCAGCGTCCACCAGCGCGGCTGAATTGAAGTGGAGATAATGCTTCTCAATAAAGGAGGAAATAGGTCGGTTTTGGCTCATGATTATAGATTCAGAATTCGGGGCGAAAATACTGAATTGTCAGGGAGTTTCAGCGCTTTGCTTATCGAGATTTCAGAAAGACATTTCCAAGTCGGGGTTTTAGAAAATTGACATCGATTGAATAATATCTCATCTTTAATAAATGGTTCATCAATCAAAAATCTAAATTTACTCACTATGAAAAAGCAGGTAAATTGGGCAATACTCGGTCCGGGAAAAATTGCCGATAAATTTGCTTCTGCCTTTCACCTGGTACCCGAAGCCAAACTTCTGGCGGTGGCTTCTCGTGATGAAAAGAGGGGAGCTGCTTTCGCTCAGAAGTTTGCAATACCAAAAGTCTATGGCAGCTATGAAAAGCTCATGTCCGATCCTGAAATAGACATCGTCTATATCGCCACTCCACATACCTTTCATCATGAGCAAACGCTGCTGTGCCTGAAGAACAAAAAAGCCGTGCTCTGCGAAAAGCCGTTGACGCTAAATGCCAAGCACACTCTGGAGCTAATCTCTGCCTCAAAGGCCAACGACACTTTTCTTATGGAAGGTATGTGGTCGAGATTTTTTCCTGCAACTCAAACTGCATTGGAACTGATCAGGAGTGGAAAAATCGGTGACCTAAAATTCCTGAGAGCTGATTTTGGCTTTGCAGCTCCACACCAGGCCGATCACCGTGTGCTTAACGTTCAGTTGGGTGGTGGCGCGCTGCTGGATGTTGGCGTTTATCCTTTGTTTTTGGCATTATTAGTATGCGGGAGGCCAACTACAATTCAGACTGCATCAAAACTTGCTGCTACCGGAGCAGATGAAACTACAGCCGCTCAACTTTATTTTGAAAACGGGACTATCGCACAGATTTTTTCCTCTATTGTCGCAGATACTTCCAAGCAGGCAGAGATCGTTGGCACCACGGGAAAAATTATTATTCACTCTCCCTGGCATAAGTCTCAAAAGATTTCTTTGAAAAAGAATACTGGTGACAATGAGAATTTTGATTTCCCCTTTGAAGGCGTAGGTTTTCACTATGAATTGCGCCACGCCACTGAATGCATTCAAAAAGGACTGAAAGAAAGCGAACTCATGCCCTTAAGTCTGAGTATTCAAATGGCCGAGGCAGCGGACGAAATTCTGCGACAGGGAGGGGTCATCTATCCAGACAGGAATCTATCCTAAATTTTAGAAGTTATCACTCGGCCAAAACCGGTCTGCTTACAATTGACTTTGCCGTAGCTTCCAAAATTTCAAATGCACTTTCCGCCATGCGGTTCTCGGTGTCAAGCGTAGGGTTAATTTCGGCAATCTCCCAGGCACAAAGTTTGGGACTCTTTGCCAATTCCACATTTAGAATCTTCGCTTCTTCTATGGTAAGGCCATTAGGTACCGGTGTTCCCGTTCCTGTGGAGAAACGAGAATCGATGCTGTCTACATCAAAGGACACATAAATAAGATCGCAGTGATCGAGCATTTTTAAAGTATCCTCCGCTGCCTTCACAGCGCCCATCTTCTTCACCTCTTCTGTGGTGATAAATCCCATACCATACTTATTGACCAAATAGTTTTCCGGTTTCTCCAAATCCCGAACGGCAATATAAACGATGTCTTCTGGATAAATTTTTGCCCCTGGGATACCAACACTCATTATCTGCTCCCAGTATTCAATCGTCTCCCCTTTGGGGTCATTGACTTTACATTCGAGATTGTCAATATCACAGGCCATAGCGAGCGTCATGCCATGCATGTTCCCGGAGGGTGTTGTGTAGGGTGTATGAATATCCGCATGGGCATCAATCCAAACTACACCCAATCTTGCTTTAGGATTGGCTTTCTTGATCCCCGCAATCGTACCATAGGCGGTGCTATGATCTCCCGCCATGATGAGTGGAAAATAATCATCCCATATTTGTTCATATACTTCAAGGCATACACGCTCTTCCATGATGAGTACACCATCGATGAACTTTGCATAGGCATGCTTCGCACCATCAAACAAAAGTTCATTTACATTTTCTACTTCAATGGAATCATATTGGCGAAACAGATCAGATTTCATGTCGAGGCTGGCGATCTTGATTGCCTCCACACCCATGCTGGCGCCACGGGTGCCGGCACCGATTTCTGATTTTACTTCAATGATTTTTATATCTTTCTCTTTCACAAGACCTGGAATTAATATTCTGGAAACAAGCGGCTAAAAGCCCGAAAACACCCGGGCATCTAAAATGAATACCCCCGTCAGAAGTCGGGTAATGGGTGAAATTTAGATGATTCTATGGCAGAAAAGCGGTTTACCATTGTATTGCAAAGATGGCAAAATTATCCCAATATTGCACCTCAATTTTGGTTGATGGATTTTAGGTGATCGTTGTTCTTTTTGGATCAGTGCCAGCAGCTAATAACAAGTAACGAAAACCAATGAAAAGCTATCGCGAACTCATCGAACAAACCTTCGAGTTTCCACAAGAAGAATTCAAAGTGTGGGAACATGAGCTTCTGTTTAATGATGTTCCCTTGATGGATATCATTAAGCAATATGGCACTCCGCTAAAACTTACTTATCTACCCCGGATCAGTGAGAATATTCGATTCGTCCAGGCTACATTTAATAAGGCGATTGAAAAGTTAAAATATAACGGAACCTACACCTATTGCTATTGTTCAAAGTCCTCTCACTTCTCATTTGTGATGGAGGAGGCTCTTAAAAACAACACGCACCTGGAGACTTCTTCTTCATTTGACATTCCCATCCTCCGCAACTTATATGAACGTGGCAAGATCACTAAAGAGCACTACATTTTGTGCAATGGATTTAAAATGCCCGTCTATACACAGTACATCTCAGAACTGTTAAATGATGGATTTAACTGTATTCCCATACTGGATACATTGAATGAAATTGATATCTACGAACAAAAAGCAGACAGACCATTTCAAGTAGGGATTCGAGTGGCCTCTGATGAAGAACCTAATTTTGAATTTTATACGTCTCGTTTGGGCATTCGCTATAGCGATATCGTTCCGCTCTACCGGGACAAAATCGAAACCAGTCAAAAGGCATCACTCAAGATGCTTCATTTTTTTATCAATACGGGCATTAAAGATACAGCCTATTATTGGAGTGAGCTGAGTCGATTCATCTTTAAGTACTGCGAATTGAAAAAAATTTGCCCAACGTTAGACTCTGTTGACATTGGCGGTGGCTTTCCCATTAAGACGTCTCTTACGTTTCAGTACGATTACAAGTACATGATTGAGCAGATTGTTGAGAATATCAAATGGATTTGCGATAAAAGTAATGTGGCCGTTCCCAACATTTTCACTGAGTTTGGAAGTTATACCGTTGGTGAAAGTGGAGCGGTACTTTATTCCGTGGTAAATCAAAAACTTCAAAACGATAAAGAGCTTTGGTACATGATTGATGGCTCTTTCATCACACATCTTCCTGATGCGTGGGGACTCAATCAGAAGTATATTTTAATGGCAATCAATAAGTGGGATGACCCTTACCATAAAGTAAACATCGGAGGCCTGACCTGCGACAGCATGGATTACTACAATTCAGAATCGCATACGGGCGAAGTATTCATGCCTATGATTAATGATGAAGAGCGGCTGGTTATTGGTTTCTTCCACACAGGAGCTTATCAGGAATCGTTGGGCGGATATGGAGGAATTCAGCATTGTCTGATTCCAGCTCCTAAGCATGTGCTGGTAGATCGCAATGAAGATGGAGAAATTACTACCAAACTATTCGCTGCCGAACAGACCAGTGAGAGTATGTTACAATTGCTAGGCTACGGCAAATAGAAAGCCCCTGACCAATTAGCAAATTGTAATCTCCGTGACAATGCGAAGATTACTAAAGACCTATCTTCGTTTTTTAAGAATAATACCCATGAAAAGATCTCTTCTTTCAACATTGCCAATTCTATTGTTTAGCATTCTTATTTCATGCACGACCACAAAAAAGGAATATGTTGATATCTACGCTTCCTATCCTACTAGTTTTACGAAGCTTCTTCAAGCGCATGGCGGATTAGAAAAATGGAATTCGTTTAATACATTGGAGTTTGATCTCTTCAATCCGGAAGACAGCTCACAAGAACATCACATCATTGATCTTAAATTGAGAAAAGACATGGTGTTGGGCGATTCATTCAAGATTGGCTTTAACGGGAAAGACGTTTGGGTAGCTCCCAATAAAAAAGCGTTCTCCGGAAAGTCAGCACGATTTTATCACAATCTTTTCTTCTATTTTTTTTCCATTCCTTATGTACTAGCCGATCCGGGAGTAAATTATCAAGAGGATACTGTATCTCTGAGTGGGCAAAAATTCTCCTGTATTAAGGCAACTTTCAATGCCGGGGTGGGCGATGCAGACAAGGATTTTTATAAAATGGTCGTTGATCCTCAAACCAAAAAACTCACCTCTCTTTTATATACAGTGACATATTACTCAGGGGAAGCCCATGAGAGATATAATCTTCTGACATACATGGATTGGCAAGAAATTGAAGGCCTTCAATTTCCCGGAAAGATAGCCGGATATAAATATGCTGATGGTATTGTCGGTGAAAAGCGTTACGAATATCTTTTCAAGAACGTTGTTCTCAAAAAAGAAGCCCCTCCGGAAACATTGTTTACAATGCCGGCAGAAGCTGAAATAGATAGCTTATTTAAGCTTTAATATTTGGTTAAGATTTTTACGGCAGCTTCCAACAAATCATTAGCCTTAAAGTCAGCCCTGTTTTCCTTTTCTATTTCATCTCCTATTTGAATTGTTTTAATTCCAATTTGTCGTGCAGGAATAATATCACGTCCACGATCTCCAATCATCCAGGATTGCTTGATATCAATAGAAAAACGCGTAATTGCTTTTTCAAACATCAGTGTTCCGGGCTTTCTAGCTAATGAAGCGGTAACGGAGGGATGATAAGGAGAAAAATAAAAGTGATCGATCACATGGTCACAGGCATCTTGCAAATAGAGGTGACAGATTTGCATTTGCCGTTGTGTATAAATTTTCTGCGCAATACCAGACTGATTGGTCACCACCACCAAAAGATAACCTGCCTTTTTCAATTCATACAAAGCCCGGGGAACGCCAGGCAGTATTTGAAAGCTAGACAGTTTATACGTATAATTTACATCATCTTTATTCAGCACCCCATCCCGATCCAGAAACACACATTTTGACATAGACTAAAATTAAACCCCAAAATAGGTCTTTCAATTGAACACTTAGTCGAAAAATATCCAAAAGGCAGCAATTTGGAAGACGGTTTCAAAAATGAGGGTTGTTTAAAACTATGTTTTTTCTAGTTTTGCTTTTCCTCGCAAAATACTTTGAGCAACGCCATTGTAATCATTCCTACCTACAATGAAAAAGAAAACATTTCTTTGATCATTGATGCTGTATTTGGATTGCCAAAAGATTTTCATGTCCTGATAGTCGATGACAACTCACCCGATGGCACGGCAGATAGTGTAAAAGATTTACAAAAGAATTTTAATGTCACTGACAACAAGCTTCAACTGCTCGAACGCAAAGAAGGAAAGCAAGGATTGGGCACGGCTTACATAGCAGGTTTCCGCTATGCCATTGAAAAAGGTTATGATTACATTTTGGAGATGGATGCCGACTTCTCACATAACCCCAAAGATCTGATCTCGCTTTACCTGGCTTGCGCTGAAGGCGGTTGTGACCTGTCCATTGGTTCCCGCTACGCCACTGGAGTAAATGTAGTAAACTGGCCAATGGGGAGAGTGCTGCTCTCGTACTCTGCCAGTGCATATGTACGCCTCATCACCACTATGCCCATACGTGATACAACGGCAGGCTTTGTGTGCTATCGAAAGAAAGTATTAGAAACAATTCCACTCGATCAAATCAAGTTTGTTGGGTATGCGTTTCAAATTGAAATGAAGTTTATCACCTGGAAATATGGCTTTAAACTTCAGGAAGTACCCATCATTTTTACAGAACGAACAAGGGGACAATCAAAAATGTCGGCCGGTATTTTTAAAGAAGCTTTCTTTGGGGTAATACAAATGACAATTCAAAGCTGGTTTAAGAAATATATCCCAGGCCAAGCTCCCTCCATTTAAACAATCATTACAAAATCGATTAACGCAATCGGATTATTTTCATCACATCATCCTTGAATACCCGTCCTACCGGAATGATGTAACTACCGATCTCAATTTTATCCCGATTGATGTTTTTAATGCACGTCTTTGCAACGATGAATGATTTGTGCACCCTGATAAAATCTTGTTTATTGAAAATCTTATCGATTGCTTTCAAATAGCCCTTTATTACATACCTCTTGTTGTCATCTGAATATACTATAGAATAATCTTTAAGACCTTGTATATGTGTAATTGACGCAAAGAGTAAAGAAATGGTTTTGGTGCCCGATTTAATAGTAATGTGCCTGGCGAGGTTCTTATCTTCAATCATCTGAGTTTCCAGGTTCCTTAATGAAAGGAATTCAATTACCTTATTCACAGAAGTATTAAATCTTTCTATTTTTATAGGCTTCAACAAATAATCCATCACGCCTAATTCATAACCTTCGAGGGCAAAATCACGAAAAGCCGTTGTAAAAATAGTAATGGGTTTCTCCGGCAATCGCTTCAACAATTCTAACCCGGTCATTTCAGGCATCTGGATATCCAGAAATAAAATGTCAATCGAATTTGAGCTTAAGTACCTTTCGGCTTCCACTGCGTTGAAAAAATTCTTTGTCAGCACCAATCCATCAAATCTGTTTATGTATCCTTCCAGCACTTCATGAGCCAAAGGTTCGTCATCCACAATAACACACGTATATTTCATGAAAGCAATAGGGTAAGTTCAACTTTGTATCTATCCTTGCCATCTTCAATCCGCAGCGCATAACAATTGCTATAAAACAATTCCAATCGTTTCTTTAGGTTTTGAATCCCAATACCATCTCTTTTGATCGTACTGTCTTGTAATGGACTATTATTCTCCACCGAAAAAGTAAGTTGCTTATCTTCAACACTAATTCTTGCCTTCAGGAAGGCACCATCAATGGATCTGTTTATTCCATGCTTCACGGCATTCTCCAAAAGAGGCAGAAAAAGTAATGGCGCGATCTGCTTACCATCCGTTTTGCCAGTGACTTCAAAATTGATTATGGCATTATTGCCTTGACGTATTCGCTCTATTTCAAGATAATTAGACAGGTTCATAATTTCTTTCTC
Source organism: Bacteroidia bacterium (assembly GCA_031401775.1). Classification (GTDB taxonomy): domain Bacteria; phylum Bacteroidota; class Bacteroidia; order Cytophagales; family Cyclobacteriaceae; genus ELB16-189. Next base: position 22,193 of record JANNRV010000068.1, read on the forward strand.
TAAGGAGACCATCATCTCATCATTCTCATACAACATGTATTCCATCATCTCCGAAAGTCTCATTACAACTTCTGGCGCTTTATCTGACTTCTTCAACGTCAAACTATAAATATTATTAAGGGTGTTGAATAAAAAATGAGGATTAATCTGGGATCTTAAATACTTCAATTCAGTAGTCAATTGAGTCGTTGTGATTTCACTGATTTTCTTTTCCTGTTTGAACCAGTCTTGAATAAATTTCATAAATAATGAAAACAACAAAAATCGTACAGCTACGATGAATCGATTAATTATTCTTGACCACAAATCAATGGGAACTTCTGAAACTACGCGAGTGGTGGTGAAGTACGTTGTTCTATAAAATAGTATAAACAAAGCAGTCATTAAACCAAGGAGTATCCAATACAAAAATCTATTTTTCTCAAATACCCGGGGTATCAAAAAATATAGATTTCCATACACCAGGCCTGCGGACAAACCAATTCTTATAGCAAGACTTGCAAAATAACTAACCGGATCGTAGGGCAAATATTCAATAATATCATATGCCAAAGTAAAGGCTATACTTAACCAAAATAGGGCGTGATAAAATACCCATGAATGAGTCCACTTATCTATGTTCGCTGTTGCTTTGAACGTCACGATTCAAGAATTTAGGAATTCAATTAACAAATTACTTCTTAAAGGAACATTTCCTTTCATCCAAATTTTAAAGTTCGCTTGTTGAAAATCTATGATTTGTGTCGTTTATCTCCTTCTGCAAATTTAAAAGACTTGGATAGAATAAATCTTCTTGTCAAATCTCTATTAAAACATCCGCTGATCGATTTAATAAGTTTACCTGAATCTTCCTTACTAATATTGAATCGAATTATTAGTAACTCTATGAAAACAAAACACATCTTCTATTCGGTGACGGTAGGTCTATCGCTCTTAACTTCATGTAAAGAAGAAACTAAATATGAATTTCCTGCCGATGTTACCACTATATTAAAAGTATCAGACATTGGGATCAAAAATAATTTCTCTGATGTATGGGCTGAGATTTCAATCAACAAAGAAGTGACTGCCAATTCATTGGTAGAAATTCGGGCTTTGCTCCAGAAGTCCAACTCTGCTGCGGGGCTATCGGAAACTGAAATAGTCAACTTATCAGCCGACAGATTCTTTTCATTAAGAAATTTTAATTTTAAAGCTGATAACAAAATTGTGATTGAACCCAGTGAATCAATAAAAGACATAGAAGGTAATCCCATCTCCGGAGACAACGATTACAAATTCTACATAGCCGTAATTGGAAAAGATAACGCCTTCAGTCTTTCAGCACCCAAAAACCTAAGACTATCTTCTCAATCTAAATATTCCGGTAAATATCTTGGGGTTTGGAATGACCAGTTGATTAAGAACCTCTTAATTTCCATGATCATCTTTGACGACAATACAGGGCGACTGTATTATACTAAAGGATTTTCGCCATGTTGTGGAGGTTCACAGGATGCAACTTTTGAAATGACGGATAATGCAGATGCAACAACATCATTTAGTTTTAATCAATACTTAGGAAATTATCCTCCCGGTACGGGAGGTCATTGTGAAGCATTGATGTCCACCCTAGGCAGTCTGAAAGACGAAAAATTGCTTTTATTGAATTCCTTTCCATTTTCTGATTGTGATGGAGGTGGTAGAACTGTAGTCATTTCCAGTCTGACTCGTCAATAGTATTTAATAAACCAATTTATGTTTCCTCTAAAGAAGTTTCTTGGTGGCATCCCTATCCTAATTTTTACATTCTTGGGAAGTTACCTTTCCTCTTGCTCTAAAAGCGATCCATCACCTGCTGACCCCATCATTACCTACAATGTGCACATAAAACCACTCATTGCCAGTCGGTGTACTCCCTGTCATCTTCCACCTGATGGTTTTAAAACGTGGTTCAATACCTATGATGCCACGAAACAAAACATTGATGAAATTATTAGAAGAATTCAACTACCTATAACCGATACTTTATCAATGCCATGGAAAAGAGCCAAGCTTTCCAATGATGAAATTCGAAAATTTATTAAATGGAAAGGGGACGGGTTGTTAGAGAAATAACCCTTTAGAATGCAAAAGCACGAAAATACCAATGTTATCAAAAACCAAATTCCACGTCATTAGGGGGATGCAATTCATTGACCGATAAGTTAATTTTAGAACAGTTCATTAAATCCAATCAACAATAATTATCCGTTATGAAGAAATTATTTACCATGACGTTTATTTGCATTGTGATTGCCATTTGTGCTTTTTCCACCTTCATCCATGCTCAAACGGATGAAATTGAAAAATTAATGGATCGGTACAGAGAATTTGAAATGATGAATGGCGCCATTCTTGTGTCAGATGGAGATAAGATTATCTATAAAGGCGCTTTTGGAAAAGCAAACTTTGAATGGAATGTTTCTAATGATGTTGATACCAAATTCGAAATAGCCTCTCTAAGCAAGCAGTTTACCGCCATTATGGTGCTGCAGTTGATAGATAAAGGTTTGCTGTCATTGGATACCAAGATTTCTGATGTACTCAAAGAATACTCAAAGGCTAGTGGTGGCAAGATTACGATTGGGCAACTGCTCAGTCATACTTCTGGGTTGATAGATACACGACATATTAAAAATTTCGACAATACCCTAGGAATGCAACGAGTATCAAGAATTGAATTAATATCTAAATTCAAGGAAGAGGTGCTCCTTTTTGAGCCAGGCACGAAATGGAGCTATAGTAACTTTGGTTACAATTTGCTGGCTATTATTCTAGAAACTGTAACGGGGAAGGCCATGAATGATTTGATATCGGAAAAGATATTTAAGCCAAGCGGAATGGCCAATTCAACAACTCTTGAAGAAAAAGGACTAATAAATCACATGGCAGTTGGTTATGAACAGGATTACTACTCATTAATTACTCGAGGTCTTTATCACGACCCTTCCTGGTCGATTGGAAGCGGAAATGTAGTAACTACGGTGGAAGATTGGTTCAAATACTACAGAACTTACAACGAAGGGAAATTGCTTTCAAAACAAATGATGGAACAACTCACTAAACCATCAACAGTGGTAGATGCTGATAATGGTGAGAAGGTGGAAATGAGATTTTGTTTTATGCAAGATAAATTAACATCTCCTAAGGATACAGTAGCATTTCCATATGCGTCTGGTAGCCATTACGGGGCTCACACGGCAGCCTACCATTTCTACCAAGACAAAAAGCTGATAGTGATGTTTATCAATTTAAAAGTTCAGCCTATGAAAATGTTTCAAATTGGTGACAATATTGCAAAGATTCTATATGGTTTTCCGTATGATTTACCACAGGATTCTTATTTAAGAACATTCTCAAAAGATATTGAGGAAAAAGGAGTCAAAGAGGCGATCGTGCAATACAAAAAGAAAAAAAGTGAGCAGAAAGGAAACCTGAGCCAAACTCCTAGAGATTTTAACAGGCATGGCTATTATTACTTAGGCATAGGTAAACCCGATATTGCTATTGAAATCTTTAAGTTAAACCATGAGATATACCCTAATAACGCAGACCTATTTGATAGTCTTGCAGAGGGGTATCTGCACATAGGCAATAAAACGGAAGCCATTTGGAACTATAAAAAATCTTTGGAATTAGACCCTAAAAATGAGAATGCAAAAAAGATGATTGAAGACTTGCAGGAGAATTGATTATTTTTTAGGTAAAACTAAGTGAAATTAGTTGAATTGATTATAAGTAACCATTTCAATCAAACCGAATCGCTTTGATCGGATTTATCCGCGATACTATTGCGGTTGGAAGTAGTAGAACAAGCGTTACCACAACAAAAACCAAAGCATTTAAAATTACAACCACCTCCCAGTCCCACCCAATCGGCACGTAGCTCATGTAATAATCGTGTGGGTTAAGTTGAATAAATTGAAATCGATATTGGAGATAGCAAAGACCAAGGCCCAACATATTTCCAAACAATAAGCCTTTCAGAATAAGGCTTATGCCATTGTAAACAAAAATCGATCGAATCAATTTGTCATTGGCACCCATTGCTTTCAATACTCCAATCATTTGTGTCCGTTCCATGACAAGAATGAGAATTACAGAAATCATATTCACGCAGACTACGATTAAAATAATTCCCAACAAAATATTGACTTGTCGGGTGATGAGTCCAAGCCATTCAAAAACCTGAACGTACTTATCGCTTACTTTTTCTATGAATAAATCATAATCCATACTTTCTCCAATGGCGGTGGCCGCTTCGTCAATCTTCGTTGGATCTTTGACATAAATTTGAAGCCCTCCTGCAATGCTATCCCGCCAATCATTCAGTCGTTGCACCATTCTAATGTCACCCAATATTACCTTGCTGTCAAAATAATCAGATAGATTGGTTTCATAAATACCTACAATTTTCAATTTTCTAAACCGGGGAGGATTTTGAAAAAAATGAATTACCACTTCATCCCCCACCTTTGACTTTAGTTTGTTAGCAATCACCGCGCTAAGGACAACTTCTCTGGCATATCCCGAGTCAGAAAAATGCAAGAACTCGCCCTGAATCATATTCTCTTTAAACTGATTCAAGTCAAAACTTTTTCCAACACCTTTAAAAACTACACCCAAAACTTCCTTATCTGTTTTAATGAGTCCCGCCTTATGGCTGTATTCCTGGATGTGATCGATAAATCCAAATTGCTCAGCATTATTGTATAAGTCAATATTATAATCAAAAGGCTGTTCTTCCATGGAATTGTTCATGGTGTAGCGGGTGATCAACAAGTGCGCACTGAAACTATAGATTTTATTCTTAACCGTCTGCTGAAACCCCGTCATGATGAGGAATGAAACCATGGCGGCAGCCAGACCTACAGCAATACTAATGATGGCAATTTTATGAATCGTAGAAGAGAAGCTACCCTCCTGTCCTCGGTTTATTCTTTTTGATATGAAATACGAAAGGTTCAAGGAATGGCTTAATTTTGGCTTTACAATACGCCAAAATAAAAAGAAATGATCAGGTTGTTTGCATTAATATTCTATTTGTGTTGCATTCTTTCTTGCAAAAGCCAAACTCCAACGATGATTATCAAAGGTGCAGATCAAATCAAGGAGGTAACTGCTAAACTAAAAGGTAAGAAAGTAGGTCTTGTTGTCAATCACACAGCCCTGGTTGGAAAGACTCATCTTGCTGATACACTTAAAAGTCTGGGAATTAACATTGTTAGAATCTTTGGCCCTGAGCATGGTTTTCGCGGAGATGCTGCTGATGGAGAACACGTGAATGATAGCATTGATGCAAAGACAAAAATACCTGTGGTGTCCCTTTACGGGAAAAATAGAAAACCAACCCCTTTACAATTAACCAATATTGATATTATTGTTTTTGACATTCAGGATGTGGGTGCGCGCTTCTATACCTATATAGGAACGCTTCACTATGTAATGGAAGCTTGCGCTGAAAATAACAGAAGCCTCCTTGTCTTAGATCGGCCTAATCCAAACAGCTATGTAGACGGCCCAATATTACAACCTGAATTCAAGTCATTTGTTGGAATGCATCCTGTTCCTATTGCACATGGTTTAACGGTGGGGGAGTTTGCAACCATGATCAACGGTGAGGGATGGCTTGAAGGCGGCAAGAAATGTCCCCTTGATATCATCCTGCTTAAGAACTGGACCCACGCTGAAGAATATTCTTTGCCCATAAAGCCGTCTCCAAATCTTCCCAATGATCAAGCCGTAAGATTGTATCCTTCTCTCTGCCTGTTTGAAGGCACTGCGATCAGTCTGGGTCGGGGTACAACATTTCCATTTCTTGTATTGGGCAATCCTGAGTTCAAAAATGTAAAAGGCATGGACTTTCAATTCACACCGATAGATATAAAAGGCATGGCTAATGATCCTCCGCTTGAAAATCAATTATGTTATGGTATCGATTTGCGTCAAGTGCCCGTTGAACAAAGAGTTAATCTAAAATACCTGATAGACTTCTATAAAATTTATCCATTTAAGGATAAGTTCTTCATCAAATCATTTGATCGATTGGCAGGCAGTGCTGTTTTAAGACAACAAATAATGGATGGTCTTACCGAAGAACAAATTCGTGAAAGCTGGAAAGCAGGCTTAACAGCGTACAACCAAACTAGAAAAAAATATCTACTGTATCCTTAATGTTCAAGTTGTACTTGATCTTGAATTTCAATCGATGACAAAATCCGAAAAAGTAATAGATATTTTGAAGATACTGGATAAACATTATCCCAACCCTGAAGTTCCACTTCATCATAAAGATGCATACACCTTATTAATATCTGTTTTGCTTTCCGCTCAATGCACCGATGTCCGGGTGAACAAGACAACTCCTTCATTATTTAGGCTTGCAGACAATCCCTATGATATGATGAAATATTCCGTAGAAGAAATCAGGGAGATCATCAAACCTTGCGGTCTCTCTCCAATGAAATCAAAAGGAATAGCAGGATTATCTAAAATTCTTGTCGAGAAATATGACGGCCTAGTACCGAACAGTTTTGAAGCATTGGAATCTTTACCAGCGGTTGGCCATAAAACTGCATCTGTTGTGATGACACAATGGTTTGGCATTCCGGCTTTTCCTGTAGACACTCATATTCATCGCCTCGCGTATCGATGGGGTTTAACTAATGGAAAAAATGTAAAGCAGACCGAACAGGACCTGAAGCGTTTAATTCCGGAGGACAACTGGAACAAAGCACATCTTCAGATTATTTATTTTGGAAGAGAGTATTGTCCGGCACGAGGTCACCAATGGAAGGATTGCCCGATCTGTAAAAAATACATGCGAAAAGAATTGCGCGACTAATCATGAACCAACTCCGCATCATCTTTATGGGAACACCCGAGTTTGCTGTGCCAAGCCTCGAAATTCTTATAGAGAATAAGTACAATGTGGTTGCCGTCATTACCGCAGCCGATAAGCCGCAAGGGCGAGGTCAAAAAGTAACTCTATCTCCCGTGAAAGAGTGTGCAATGAAGCATGATATTCCTGTTCTTCAACCTGCCAATCTTAAAGCGCCAGAGTTTCTAGAGGAGTTGAAAAGTTATCAGGCCAATTTACAAGTGGTCGTTGCATTTCGAATGCTCCCCGAAGTGGTTTGGTCAATGCCTTCGTTGGGAACGTTCAACCTTCATGCTTCACTTCTCCCTCAATATCGTGGAGCAGCACCCATCAATTGGGCAATTATCAATGGAGAAAAAGAAACAGGTGTGACTACATTCTTTCTCAAACATGAAATTGATACGGGCAGTATCATCTTTCAAGAGAGAGAACCCATTTTTGAACAGGATGATGCAGGCACGCTTTACGAACGACTGATGGAAAAAGGGGGGCAACTCGTTTTAAAAACTGTTAAGTCAATCGAAGCGGATGACTTTCCTTCTTTGCCTCAGCCTGAAACGCAAGAAGCAAAGCATGCTCCTAAAATTTTTAAAGAAACCTGTGAGATCAATTGGGATCAATCCAATGAAAAGCTTTGGAATTTTGTGAGAGGTTTGAGCCCCTACCCTGCTGCGTGGACTACGCTTAATGGAAAGACCTATAAGATTTATAGAATCTCACCTGCCGAATATAAAAAAGAAAGCCGGCCGGGGGAAATTGCGACCGATAACAAGAGTTATCTTTACGTGAGAACGGCAGACGGATGGATTTCTGTTGATGAATTACAGCCTGAAGGGAAAAAGAAAATGTCGATTCAGGAATTCTTAAGAGGAAACAAAATATAAGTAACGTTGCGGGTAACCGCAACAAGAAACTGACAACTACTCATGATTATATCACTTATTGCTGCCCTTAGTAAAAACCGTGTAATCGGAAAAAACAATGATCTTCCCTGGCACTTACCGGATGATATGAAATACTTTATGCAGACTACCAAAGGTCATCATGTCATCATGGGAAGAAAAAACTATGATTCTATTCCGGAAAAATTCAGACCACTTCCCAACAGAACCAATATTGTTGTAACTCGTCAAAAGAACTTCACTGCAGCTAATTGCACGATTGTCAATTCGATTGAACAAGGCATTGATATTGCTAAAAAAGCAGGCGAACCGGAAACCTTTATCATTGGTGGAGCTCAAATCTACAGGGAGGGAATGGCCCTAATGCAACGGATGTATCTCACCGAAATTCAGGCCGAAATTCACGGAGACACTTATTTTCCTGAAATACCACCCAAAGATTGGAAGGAGACATCAAGAATCCATCATCCGGTTGATGCAAGGCATAAATATAAATTTGATTTTGTGATTTATGATCGAATCAACTAAGTGCTTTTAACTAACTTGCTTTATTACATTACGTTATGGAAAGTCATAAAAGAATTCTAGGAATCATCTACATAATTTCTGCCCTTTTGCAAGTATTGCTTTTGGCGTTTCTCGGAGTATTTCTTTCAGCCATTTTCGGCTTTGTTAGAAGTGAAGCTGATCCTGAAGAGCAGCATATCATCGAACTCATTGCCGGCATTCTTCAATACCTTCCCGCCATTCTGATCACTTTTATGTCGCTGCCCTCATTGATAGCAGGAATAGGATTACTTAATCATCAACGATGGGCCATGGTGCTTGCATTAATCTTAGGGTGCTTCAAACTATTTTCTTTCCCAGTCGGCACTGCAGTAGGTGTCTATACCATTTGGGTCTATTCCGAAAACCAGCGAATAATTAAACAAGTTTAATTCAACTCATATCATGTCTTATCTCTCAGGAAAAGTAGTCTGGCTCACAGGGGCATCATCCGGAATTGGCGAAGCACTAGCTCATGAACTCGCCAAAAAAGGCACGAAGCTTATTCTCTCCTCTCGGAGAAAAGAAGAACTTGAACGGGTGAAGGGAAATTGTGCAACTCAAGCGCAAGCAAACATCCGAATCCTTCCCTTAGACTTAGCTGAAGGCTCAACGTTGAAGTTGAGTTGTGAAGCGGCTATTCAGGTATTTGGGCATGTGGATATACTCATCAATAATGGAGGCATCAGTCAACGAAGTTTGGCAAAAGAAACTAATCTTGATGTCGACAGAAAAGTAATGGAAGTGGATTACTTCGGAACCATTGCTTTAACAAAATATCTACTTCCTCATTTTCTTAAACGCAAAGCTGGCCATTATGTAACCATCAGCAGTGTAATGGGAATCATTGGCACTCCCTATCGATCCGGTTATGCGGCTGCAAAACATGCGCTGCATGGATTTTTTGATTCCCTACGCGCGGAAGTTTGGAAGGAAAGCAAAAATATTCATGTCACATTAATCTGTCCGGGATGGATCCGAACGAACGTAACCATGAATGCTCTAACCGGTGATGGTTCAAGACTAAATCAGATGGATGCTACTACTGATCAGGGAATGTCACCCCAACAATTTGCTGGGAAAATGATCAAAGCGGTTGAAAGAAAAAAAGAAGAAGTCTTTATTGGAGGAGCTAAAGAAGGTTTGGCGCTTTATGTAAAGCGATTCTTTCCCGGGCTTTTCTCCCGAATCATCCGTAAAGCCAAAGTCAGATAATGTATGCTTGGTATGAATACCTACTTATCATAGGTGTTGGATTCCTGGCTGCTTTCCTCAATACCGTAGGAGGTGGTGGCTCTCTTTTCTCAGTCCCCATTCTTACCTTCATGGGCCTGCCCATTACCATGGCGAACGCAACGAGCCGTGTAGCCATTCTGTTTCAGAACTTTTTTGCCGTAGGTGGATTCCGTAGTAAAGGAGTCGAGTTGCCCTGGCCCTATAGTCTTTACCTCGGGCTTGCCTCATTAGGTGGTGGGCTTATTGGATCATTGTTAGCATCCAAAGTTGCCGATGCAGTCTTTAGTAAAATTTTTGTTGGCGTAATGATCTTCTCTGTTATCCTGATTATTTATGACCCCTTCAAGTCAAAAGGGGAAGAGAAGCTCAACTTCAAAAGCCAACTGATTGGAGGTATTTGTTTTTTCTTTATTGGTATCTACGGAGGTTTTATTCAGGCGGGTATTGGGTTTCTCGTAATCGCTGTTCTTAGTTTGGTAAATAACCTAAGTCTTGTGAAGAGTAATTACGTTAAAGTTTTTGCTGCGATTGTCTATACCGGTGTTTCGGTCGCAGTGTTTGCGTATGAAGCAAAGATTGTTTGGGCTACCGGACTTATTTTGGCTATCGGTCATGCTATGGGCGGCTGGTATGCAAGCCGATGGTCGGTGAAAGCAGGAGAAGTTTGGATCAAACGTGTGATGATCGTTTCGGTCCTTGCGATGGCCGTTAAACTTTGGTTCTTTTAAGTATCTAATCCGAATAGCTTTCGGATATTCATTGTTTAAATTGCTGCTCAAATATATAATCAGGGTTTTATGCTCAAATGGACAGATGTCATTCGCCTTTCAAAAGGCAATCTTACCCCTCCTCAACGAATTGAAAAAAGTGAAGCGGAGTGGAAAAAAATACTATCTGATGAACAATTTCAGATTGCTCGATTGAAGGGAACAGAACGGGCATTTACGGGTGAATACTGTGAAGCACACACCCCGGGGCTTTATGCCTGCGTTTGTTGCAATACTTTATTATTTGACTCTACTGTAAAATTTGAGTCCGGTACTGGGTGGCCCAGCTTCACGCAAGCCGTTGAGGACAATGTAATCAAATACCATAAAGACAGTAGCTATGGTATGGTACGGGTAGAAGTCATGTGCAATGTCTGTGATGGCCACCTCGGTCATGTTTTCCCGGATGGGCCCGAACCAAGCGGACTACGCTATTGTATTAACTCAGCCTCAATCAAACTTCAGGAAAAATAGGCATGCAACTTAGATTAAGTATTTCGTATGGATTAATTGCACTTCTATTCTCGTGTACAACAAAAGAGAAAATGAAAGACAAAAGCGGAGACTCCACAGCTTACGCTGAACTTCATCGTCCTCAATTTCATTTCTCTCCTCCCACCAACTGGATCAATGATCCAAACGGCTTGGTTTATCTTGATAGAGAGTATCATCTTTTCTATCAATACAATCCTTATGGTACCACCTGGGGGCATATGAGTTGGGGGCATGCCGTAACGAGGGATCTTCTGCACTGGGAACACCTTCCCGTTGCAATTAAGGAATACCCCGATCCTCTTACCGGAGACAGCACGATGATTTTTTCAGGCACTGCTGTGATCGACAAAAATAATACTTCCGGACTATGTGAATCAAAAGACTGCATGATAGCGATTTATACTTCACATGTCCGTGCCATGGGACAAGATAAAGCACAACATCAAAGTCTGGCCTACAGCAATGACAAAGG
>JANNRV010000069.1:0-2963 GCA_031401775.1 Bacteroidia bacterium
CCAGGCATGACACGAATGGTGTCGCCAGCAGCAGAAAATTCGATGGCTGATTTTATGGATGTATTACTATTCGGATCAACTATCCAGGTCTTGGCAAAAGTTGAAAAAGAAAAAAGAAAAAGTATGGAAAGCGTAAAACTCCACATCACTTGTACTGCGTAGTCACTTCGCCCCATCCCAGATAAATTGCTTTCCATTCTTTCTTAAAGGTATCCATACTTGCCTTTGTTTCAAAAGCTGCCACCTGTCCGTTCATAGGACTGCGTATGGCAGCAGATTTTAAATAAAATCCATTGGTCGCATCAATAAGTTTACCCGGATTGGCATAATCGATTACCAACTTGTGATGAAAGTCTTCTACGTTTTCATATTCTGAATTATAAAAATTCAGGAAACAATTCATATCATCAAACTTAAATATTTTACCTTTTTTTGTCACAAGCTCTGCCCCGAACTTGTTATCCATCATAGTCATTTTGCAAAAGTGACAGATGTCGGTGCCGTAGACCAGTGGCTCTGGATCTGTAGAGCAAGAAATTAAAAATGCAGGAAGCACAAATAGTAAAACTGAAATAATTGGTGTACACGGGAACGCGTGAGCGATAGTAGCGAAAAGCCCGAAGCGCGGGGAAGTAGAGCGAGGCCGGACTTGTAGCGAATAGCGCGACCCCGAATGTGAATTGGCCTTGTGCGTAAGGGATGAGAGGGCACGCCCAAATAAAAAATCAGTACTTAGAAAGTTCATTTTATTTATTTTTTCTCCACTCATAAAATACCAGACCTCCAAGAAGTGCACCTACTCCAATAAAAATCCAGCCACCAATATCGGGGCCAGAGAATGCGGTGAAGTTTAACAAAATTTTTGTTCCGATCAGCGGAGGTTGGTAAAACATACCTTCGATCTTAATCGGAGCTTCTGGGTTTAAGTTGTGTCCATAATCGTAACCCCACAAGTAGAAATCTATCAGGGCTCCAATACCTGCTGCAAAAATCACCGTCAGAAAGGTGACGAGCATAAAGCGCTTATTGATAATACTGGCTAGCAAACCAATTCCAATAATACCACCTACCAGATAAATCATATAACCAAATTCAGGGAACATGCTCACCTCAATGGTTTTCATGCCGATGTAATGATTCAATGCACTAATCGTCTTTACATCTCCGCTCAGTGTGTTGATCCAGATTTTCATTTCAAGTCCTTCAGGATATTGCGGAGCCCACATGAGTATCTGCCAAAGCGGAACAAAGTAGGCGGAGATGAGTGCCAATGCAGACACCGCCACCGCCAGTCTTGTAATTGGTTTTAATGATTTCATTTTTAATTGTGTTACTATTTCCTTTTGCAGTTGGAAAAAAGGCGCCCCAAAGCCGAGGCGCCCTACTCAAACCTGTAAACTATGAAACCTACTTACTTTGAGCCTGTTTCCTCAACTACACCTGTAGAGAATTTGATAGGGGTTTTACTACCCGCAGGCGACACGCGCGCATATCCCTGCATCTCCTGGTGTAATGCTGAACAAAAATCTGTGCAATAAAATGGTACCACTCCAATCTCATCAGGCGTCCACTTCAATGTTTGTGTTTCACCCGGCATCACAAGTATCTCTGCATTAGCAGCACCCTTCACGGCAAAGCCATGTGGCACATCCCAATCCTGCTCTAAGTTAGTGACGTGGAAATACACGACATCCCCCATCTTAATCCCTTCAATATTATCAGGTACCAAATGCGAACGAATGGCGGTCATATACACGTGTACTTCATTTCCTTTACGCACAACCTTGGCCTCTTTCTCACCTTTGGCTACGTAAGGGTGATTGTTCTCTTCAATCTTAAATATTTTGACAGAATTTGGCGCAATTAAACTTGCGGGAATAGCTTCTGCATAATGTGGCTCGCCTGTTGTTGGGAAGTCAAGAAGCAATTGCATTTTATCACCAGAGATATCATACAGCTGAGCAGATTGCGTTAACTCAGGGCCTGTTGGCAAGTAACGATCTTTAGTGATTTTGTTGTAAGCGATTACATACTTACCGTGTGGCTTGCTTGTTGGTCCACCAGGAACACACAAGTGACCGATTGAATAATAAGTAGGAACTCTATCTAAAACTTCAAGCGTCTTCACGTTCCACTTCACAATCTCCGATGATACAAAGAAAGAAGTGTAGGCGTTGCCTTTTTCATCAAACTCTGTATGCAATGGCCCAAGACCAGGCTTCTTCACCTCGCCATGCAAAGCAGATTCATATTTGATTACAGGTATACCGGCAAACTCACCTTCGAAATCTTTTGCAGCAATCGCTGCTTGTATCTTAGTAAATGAGAACACCGGGATGATAGCAGCTAATTTACCTGAAGCCACAATGTATTCACCACTCGGGTCAGTATCACAACCATGTGGAGATTTTGGACATGGGATAAAATAGATGATGTCTTTAAGAATTGTTGGATCCAGCTGCAGAACTTCCGTCATCATTTCTGATGTGGCAGAATGTGTTTTCTCATCTAATACATTGTGTGCATACCTTGCTTTTACTTTCACACCTTTTCCCTGTGCAATGTATTCTTCTGCTTTTTTCCAGTTCACGGCCATGATAAAGTCTTTGTCTTTTTGTGTAGCATTTACTTCTAGTAAAGTATACGCTTGTTCTGTGTTATAGCAAGAGAAAAAGAACCAGCCATGAGAAGGGCCTTTGCCTGCGCGGGATAAGTCAAAGTTTACACCAGGAGTCTTCAATTGAAAGCCGATATTCATGCGACCCGTGATAGGATCAATCTTAATAAAACTGATTGTTCCCTTAAAGTTTTCTTTATAGGTACTGATAGGTACATCTCTGTTTTCGCCCATAGGCACGCTAAAGCGTGTGCCCGCCACAATGTATTCGCTATTTTCTGTAATAAAAGGCGAAGAGTGATTGCCACCACTGTTTGGGAGTTCTAATATTTCTTCCGTCTTAAAT
>JANNRV010000070.1:0-22977 GCA_031401775.1 Bacteroidia bacterium
GAAATACTTTGCCCAATGGATTAGCTACGTTTGGTAAGTAGCTGATTTCCCCTTGATGAATTTCCGTTACAATACGATAAATGCGATTAGAATTATCATGATAGTTGTCAAAGCTTAAGTGGTAGCGAACGACACAAAATAAAAGCAGTCCACATGTCAGTCCTAGAGTAAGTCCTAAGATATTGATAGAAGAATAAGTTTTGTTTCGAAACAAATTTCTTATTGCAATTTTGAAATAGTTAATGAACATAAGGTTTAAGTTTGATAAAACTTTTTGTCAACAATTAAGCCATATAATTTAACTCTGCAATTTACAATTATTTGTCGCTATGATTGTCCGTTACTGGAACTTCATTGTCCAACTTCATAACAAGTCAATCAATCCATTTGTCGTCATTTCAATTCGTTGTCGCGGGCGGGGGTTGGCTCTTTTGCTTGCTTTGGTGTCGCGATGGAATGTGCGGCAAGCAAATGTGCCAATGCAAGGCGACTACTCTCTCCCGCGGCATTGTGCATAACATTAGTATACCCGCAACTCAGTTGCGGGTATACACCAAATATAGGAAATAGCCGCAATAGAGTTGCGGGTATTTCGCTTATAGGTGCGGGTGTAAGACCGATTGAATATGGCTAGCTTATGTCAGCAAGGGATAGCAGTGGAAAGCCTCCCTCGCTGAGCTTGGTATGAACTCCGCGCGGTGGAAGCGAGGGAGCTTGCAACGAATAGCCCGGTGGCGCCTCGCCATGCCGCCAACTAAAGGAATGATTAAGTATGCCCTTGCCCTGGTTCGTATCCCCACGAAACATGTATGTTAGTTATTGTTTTCAGTTCGTGAAGCCACGAACCGGGAAGAACTCAGTAACTTGTGCAACAAAAAAAGGGCGGAAAACCTCTGCCCTTTTTTCTAAAGTTGATTAACAAAGATTTACATCTTCCGGATATGGCCGCTTCCGGAAGCATGACTGTTCACATGACTGGGATTGCCCTTATACGAGACGCTTCCGCTTCCGGATATAGTGGCGTCCAATTCACTTTTTACATTGATCTCTACATCACCGGAGCCTGAGATACGGACATCACACTTATCGGCCTCCAGGTTGGCAGCGAGAACTTTACCTGATCCGCTAATGGAAGTCTTTACACTTTGTGCACTTCCTGATGCTAAAATTTTTCCTGATCCGGATACTCCAAAGCTTGCTTTGTCTGCAATCGTCAATGACAAATCAATTTTACCCGATCCACTGACATCACTATCGTAGTTTCTGCATTTACCTTTCAGATTGATATCTCCAGATCCTGAAACATCGCCTTCGATATCACCTTGCGCTTCTATTTCAGCTTGCAATGAACCACTGCCGCTTACTTTCAGGTCAAAGTCGTTTCCGATCAATTTAGTTTGAGCTATCAGATCACCTGAACCTGAAACACTAAGTCCATCAACATCCTTAACAGTGATATAAATATTCACTTCATCATCTTCGTGCCAGCCCCAGTTAAACCATTTTTCTTCATTGCCGATGATTAACCGGCCTCCTTCCACTCGGGTCTCAATTTTCTCCAGATCTTCCCGATCTCCTTCAATCTCTACCTTTTGAGGTGAGCCTTGTTTGAGGTAAAGCTTTCCGGGTACACGAAACGATATCTTGGTGAAGGTATCCACGGATCGGGTTTCCTTGGTTTGCGCCATTGATAGTGTGGACATCATCAACGCGATGGTAAAGAGTGTGAATTTATTTTTCATGGTCAATCTTTTGATTTATGGTTAAAGAGACGCACACGCCTGGCAAAGGTTGCTTTGGATATATTAATTTTTTCCTACTTCTCAATTTCCTTTCTTTAAGACGCAAAAAGTCCTTTAATCGTTACCGATGCCAGAATTTTCTTATCTCACTATTAAATCAGCCGTTCAGGGTCTTTACAAAGAGAAGGGCAGCAAGTTTTTGGCTTTTGCCTATCCGGTTGAATCGGAGGAAGAGGTTAAACAAAGATTGCTGGAATTGCGCAAAGGCTACTTTGATGCCCGCCATCACTGCTATGCCTATGTGCTTGGCGCGGAGAAGGAAAAGTTCAGGGCTTCTGATGACGGTGAGCCGAATCACTCAGCCGGAGATCCTATTTTAGGTCAGATCCGATCCCGGAATCTCACGAATGTTCTGGTTGTGGTGGTGCGTTATTTTGGCGGAGTGAAATTAGGAGTAGGAGGATTGGTGCAGGCGTACAAGACTTCAGCATCGTTGGCATTAGAGAAGGCTGAAACGGTAGAACGTGAAGTTATGGAATTAGCATCCTTGGTCTACGATTATTCGGCTACACCTGAAGTGATGAAACTGGTGAAAGACTTTGAGATCGTTATCCTTCATCAGGATTTTACAGAGGGCTGTCGCATAGACGTCCAAGTGAAACTTCGATTGGAAAAAATATTTCGAGAGAAACTAGATTTGTTAAAGGCTCTTGGCGTAAACGTGACAAGAATTTAGCCAAAGCTTACTCGAGTTTTTTCAATTGCTCGTAGATTTTTAAACAAACCCATGCATCTGTGGCTGCATAGCTGATTTGTTTTTCATTTAAATGCTCGGCTTCCCAGTTGCTGGTCTGTGCGCTTTTTGAAATACGAAAACCCAATAATAATCCTGTTAATTTTTTCACACCTTCAACCTGCAATCCAAGTTGTCGGGTAAGTTCGGTAAGTTCGAAAACTCCGGCCGGTTCAAACCGTTTGAGCCGCTGCAGGGCTTTGATATCATCGCGTAAAGCCACACCTACTTTCAATATACCTTCGTTTTGTAAAAAGTCAATGATGTGGGAAGTGATGCCTGTTGTTTTGAGGCGTACCAAAAAAACTTTATGCTGTAAGGCAATTTGCATCAGTGCAACTTTGTGCTGATGTCCGCGCACAAAGACCGGTCTGGTTTCTGTATCAAAGCCCACGGCTTTGGCTTTTGCTATTTCATGAAAGGCTTTTTCAAGTTCATCCTCATCAGAAATTACTTCTACTTTTCCTTCAAAAGCAGAAAGAGGAAGTTCGTTGATCTCCTCGTTAGTAATTGTTACTTTTTGATTAAGCAGGGACTTTATCATCACTAAACCTGCGGATCTTATAGTTGAGGTAAGCCTGTAGTACGGTCATCAATGGACTAATGATGCAGAAGAAGCTATAAGGAGCATAC
Organism: Bacteroidia bacterium; assembly: GCA_031401775.1. Taxonomy (GTDB): domain Bacteria; phylum Bacteroidota; class Bacteroidia; order Cytophagales; family Cyclobacteriaceae; genus ELB16-189. Next base: position 3,169 of record JANNRV010000070.1, read on the forward strand.
GTCATGGTGGCAACACCTAGCACTCTGGCTTGAGTGGCTCCACAGGTGTTCCATGGAATTAGTACAGAAGTTACAGTACCAGCATCTTCTAAGGTTCGACTCAATAGCTCAGGTTTGTATCCGCGTTTTTTATAGATGTCGGCAAACATGCGGCCTGGGACGGCAATGGCCATGTATTGGTCTCCGGCAGTTAAATTGAAGAAAACACAAGTAAGAGCTGTAGAGCCTACCAATGATCCGGTAGAGTTAGCGAGCTTAATAATTTCCTCCACGATTCGTTTTAACAATCCTGCCGATTCCATCACCCCACCAAAAATCATAGCACAGAGAATTAACCAGATGGTATTGAGCATCCCAGCCATTCCTCTTGAGGATAGTAGTTCGTTGATCATTTGATTGTCCGTTTGAATACTGATTGACATGGACATAGCTTTCATCACGCCAACAAAACCCGACTTTAATGGATTGTCTGTAATCCCGGAAATCTGCTTAACAATTTCAGGTTGGAAAATGATGGCGAAGATTCCACCCAATAATGTACCTACCAACAAGGCAGGGATGGCGGGCATTTTTCGCACGATCATAAAGAGCACTAAGGCCGGAACGATAAACAGAATAGGGTTGAGGTTAAATGTATTTTCGATGGCGGCAAGCACAACCTGGGAATCATTGGCTACTACAGCCGTGTCTAATGTGAATCCCCAAACTAAAAAGATTAGTAGTGTGATCACCAATGTCGGTACGGTTGTAAACATCATGTAGCGTACATGCGTGAAAAGATCAGTTCCTGCCATGGCGGGTGCCAGATTAGTAGTATCTGACAGGGGAGACATCTTATCTCCAAAATAGGCACCTGAAATAATGGCTCCTGCAATAACTCCTTCATTAATATTAAGCGCTTTTCCAATTCCTAATAATGCAATACCCACAGTAGCAACTGTTGACCATGAACTTCCGGTGGCAAGGGAGACAATACAGCACACGACTACTGCTGCAAAAAGAAATATGGTTGGGTTTAGAATTTTTAATCCGTAATAAATCATAGCGGGTACAATACCGCTCAAAAGCCACGTGCCCGAAAGTGCACCAATAACCAAAAGAATAATCATGGCTCCCATGGCAGAGCTTATGCTTTTCACGATGTTGAATTCAATCTCTTCCCAGGTGTTGTTCAGTCGCCATGAAATAATCCCGGCTACGGCTGCGCTTAATAATAGGGCTATTTGATTGGGCCCCTCAGTTGCTACCGTCTCAAAAATGATGACATTCATAGCCAAAAACGAAATAAGGATGGCAATGGGGAATAGCGCCAAGAAGAGTGTGGGCTGCTTTTTAAGCATCATTTCCTAAATTTTGAATGTTAGTGTGGTCAAGATAAGCATATTTTATTCACACAAGTTGTGTCATGACCAAAAGACGCAGTGCCACCACTCAGGATCTCATTTAATAACTCCCGATACTGTAGTTGATACCCCGCTGAGCAAGATAGTCTACCACAAAGCGGAAATCCGATTCTTCCTCACCGAGATACTCTGGTGGGCAAATTCCTTTCCGGTTAAATTTGTTATCCATCACTAAATTAACTGCAGCCGTACAGGTATAGCCGGTTGTTCTGGCCATGGATAATGTATTTGTTTTTTTGTCGGTCCGGTCGAGCAAGTTGTATTCATATTTCTTGTTCTTGCCATTTTCATCGCCTTCTATCCGAATGCGCATCACGGTAAATTCTTTTTCACCCGGCTTTAGCTTCCACTTAGGAAAGAGAAGTTTTGCCGTGACATCAACCGGTCTTACTTTCATTCCGTTGACTTCGATCTCTTCATAAGAAAAGAAGCCCGTTTCCCGAAGCACACGCAAATATTCCACACAACCTGGATACCGCAAGGTCTTCTCTATCATGTTTGGAATGTTGGGCATGGTTTGAATCAACGATCTTAACCCATCCGAATTCCATGATTCCAGTGTACCAACACCGGGAAAGTGAACAAGTTCTGTATCCGATAATGCCTCTCTGATTACTGTTTTGTTATTTTGAACATATCGAGCGGGCCGAATGTATTCCTGGATAACATCTATTGGAGAGAATACTGCTTTGTATTCGTAAGGCCACTCGCGCACGGCAGGAAGGCCACCCACTAAGCATTCATAGTTTGTAATTTTCATACGCTTATTGTGGTAGCCTAAAATAATGTTACCCATTCCGGGAGCCACCCCGCAATCAGTTACAATAGTCACGTTGTTCTTTTTTGCAAGATCATCCAATTGAAAAGGATCTTCTGGAAAGAATGAAATATCCACCATATTTTTACCTGCCTCAATGACGGTACGTACGGTTTGCAATCCCATAAAGCCCGGCACTGCGCCAACTACTAAATCAAAAGACTTAATCAATGAAGTCAATTGTTTAAGATCAGAAAGGTCAGCCTTCAGCGTCTTGATGCCAAATTTTTCTAACTCCTTCAGTGCTTCAGCATTGAAGTCCACAGAAGTTACCTCAAAATTCGTGGTCAGGTCAATCGCCATGGCTTTCCCCACCAGTCCGGCACCTAATACAACTACCTTCTTTTTCATACCTTTATTTCAATTAGACCGTTTTCGTTAACTTTTTACTATGCTTAATCCGGCCAAATTAATCGAAAAAGCCAAGACCTCCCCATTTTATCTTTGGGTTTTAAATTGGTCGTTTAACCGGATGATTCCCTTCAACCGACCACATGGCTTTAAAATAATTGAAATTGGTGACTATCATGTACGAACTCTTTTGCCTTATAAGAGACTGAATCTAAATCACCTCAAAGGGCTTCATGCTTGCGCGCTGGCCACCATTACCGAAATTACAGGAGGGTTTATTTTTGTCACCCGCCTGGACCCAACTCAATATCGCATTATCTTAAAAAAACTTGAAGTCGATTATTTGTACCAGGGGAAAACGGATGCGATTGGTGAATTTAGAATTTCAGAAGAATGGATGCAAAAGCATGTTATTTTACCTTTAAAGACCTCAGAATCTGTGGAAGTTGTTTCGGAGGTGAAGATTTCGGATACTAATGGAAATCAATTGACGCATGGAAAAGCACACTGGCAAATCAAAGACTGGACAAAAGTAAAAACCAAAGCGGCTTGATTGATTAATGATTGCTTGCTAACTTCATACCTATAAATTACAGTGACCATGAGAAAAATAGATCAGCTTCTATCCGAGTATGGCGAAAGTCATCAAAATGCAACCAACAAAGCGATTCATTGGATTTGTGTTCCTTTAATTTTCTTCAGCGTGGTGGCACTCATCTTTTCAATTCCAAGTGGTCTAGTGCAGACTGTATTGGGTGAAGGAAATGTTTATGCCAACTGGGCAACCATCACCATGATTGTGTTGATGGTGTACTATGTGACACTTTCTATTCCGCTAAGCATTGGTATGTTACTTTTTGGGACACTTTGTTTAGTTGTAGCAAAAAGCATTATGCAATTGCAAGTCGCCCCTCTATGGGCTGTTGCTCTTACTATTTTTGTTGTAGCCTGGATTGGCCAGTTCTACGGTCATAAGGTGGAGGGAAAGAAGCCCTCTTTTTTTAAAGACCTTCAGTTTCTGCTCATCGGACCGGCATGGCTAATGCATTTTATTTATAAGAAGATCGGAATCCCATACTAGCTTGATTCATTTCTGTTCTGGTCCACCACCAACCAGGTTTAAATTAGATTTTGAACCTTTTTTGTTTAATACTACTGCACATCGCAGACTTCAATCAAAGAGCCATTGGTTAGAATTTCATCTGCTTGATCAAAATAAATGGAAAATACTTTCATCAATATTTTTTAAATTATCTGACGAGATCGCATGGAGCCCTCCCAAAGCGCCTTTCGGTTCATTCGGAATTTCAAATCGACTTCAGCCGCAAGACTTTTTTGAATTCACTATAAGAATTGAGGAAGAATTAAGAAAGAAAAAAGTTAAACGGATTGAAATAATTTGCCCACCTACGATGTATACCAATTCACAGTCAATGGTTACAACGACACTAGTAAGTCAAGGTTATCAATTAGTCCAGGCGGAAGCTGGATGCTGCATTTTGGTTGATGAAAAGTCACTGACAAAAAAAATGTACAGAGATAAACTAAATAGTTATAAAAAAGCTCAAAAAGTAGGATTAGTCTTCAGCAAAATTGCATTAGATAAACTAGGAGAAATTTACGATTTCATTGCTTTTTTTAGAAAAAAATTGAACCGAACACTTAGTATGACAAAAGCTCAGCTGGAGAAAACAGCTGAAGCTCTTCCGGATTCTTTTTTTATAGTCGGGGTTTATTTGCATAGTGAACTTGTGGGTGCTTGCATTTGTGTGAACGCAAGCAAATCAATCGTTTATACATTTTATTCCGCACATAGCGATAAATATGATTGGTTGAGTCCACGGGTATTTTTGCTAAAGAATTTGTATGATTTGTGTTACAAACAGGGTGCATCTCTCCTCGATTTGGGAACTTCAATGATCAATCAAAAACCAAATTTTTCATTACTGGATTTTAAACTTAGAATAGGTGGTTCGCTTACCCTGAAATATAATTTTAGGAAAAAATTAGCATGATGACGCCTTTGGTATCCGTGATTTGTATGTGCTACAATCATGAACAATTTGTAATTGAAGCTTTAGATTCAGTAACTGGTCAAACTTATTCGGAAATTGAATTGATTATCTTAAATGATGGAAGCGATGATAATAGCTGCCAAGTTATTGAACAATGGGTTAAAGAGCACAAGACGGCTCAATTTTTAAATTTTGAGATTAACCAAGGTTACTGTAAGGCTTTTAATATTGGTTTGGCAAAGGCGAAAGGTGAATTCGTAATTAATCTAGCTGCGGACGACACCATGAGCCCAAGCCGTATTCAGGAAGGTGTTGAGGGATTTCTGTTGAAAGGACAAAAATATGGTATTCAATTCAGCGATGCCACTTATATTGATGCGGAAGGTCGAATACTAGGAAAGCATAGTGATCGATTTCCCCACGAGAGTGTTCCTGAAGATGATGTCTATAGAACAGTAGTTCAACGATATTTTGTTTCTCCTACCATAATGGTACGCAAATCAATTATTGATGATTTGGGTGGATACGATGAAAATCTTTTCTATGAAGACTTTGACATGTGGGTGAGAGTGGCCCGCAATTATTATTTTTTTTACATTCCTAAAGAGCTGGTACGCAAACGCGTGTTACCAAACTCTCTTGGACATAAGCAATACTCCTTGAATAGCAATCAGATGTATTCAACCTTTTTGGTTTGTAATAAAATATATTACTTAAATCGCACAAGAGAAGAAAAAAGAGCACTAAATAAAAGAATCTTATTTGAGCTAAAATGGAACTTAAGATTTTTTCATTTTCAACTTATTGTAAGATATCTAAGTCTGCTTATTAAAAACAATTTGTGAATCACTTCCGATTATCCTCCCCCGTCACCATGCTCCTGTAGCTTTCATAGCGACTCAATGCAATGGCACCGGTTTGCACGGCTTCAATGATTTTGCATTTGGGTTCATTCAAATGAAGGCACCGGGATGCAAATTTGCAATCCAACCGCAAATCGCGCATTTCAGGAAAGTAGTCTGAGATCTCTTGTTGGTTCATATCCACGAGTCCCCATTCTTTGATGCCTGGGGTATCAATGATATGTGTTGTTTCATCTACCTGAAACATTTCGGCATAGGTTGTTGTATGGGTGCCCTTATTAGAAAAATTAGAGATAGCGCCTATGGATTGTTCAATCGCTGGAGAGAGTCGATTAAGCAAGGTTGACTTCCCAACCCCAGAATGCCCCGCGACCAGCGTGACTTTTCCATGGATAAGAGAAGAGAGCTGGGATAGATCATCATCTTCAATAGCAGATAAGAGCAATGTTTTGACTCCGATGGATTCATAAACCTGACTCATCTTTTTCAATTCCCTGCTTTCTGAATCATTTAATAAATCCTTTTTATTAAAAATCAATAATTGTGGAATTCGGAATGATTCGGCACTCACCAGAAATCGGTCGATAAAGCCGAGTGAAGTGCGTGGCTGCTTGTGTGTTGCAATAAGTAACACCTGATCTACATTGGCAGCCAACACTTGGCTATGCCCTGTTTTTTTTACCGATTGCCGTAGAATATGATTTTTACGGGGAAGTATTTCAGCGATGGCTCCGCCTACATCTTCAAGATCAAACTCAACACGATCACCTACTGTAATTGGATTTGTTTCTTTGATGCCTTCCAGTCTCAGTTTTCCACGGATGCGACAAGAATAGATTTTTTGATCTTCAGCATGGACTTCGTACCAAGACCCAGTGGATCGAAATACGATTCCCTTCATATGGCTAGGTACTTTTTGCAGTAGTCGACAATCTTTTTGGTAGCTCCAAGGTTCTCTTTTACATACTGACTTGTTACTTCGCAAGCCAGTAAAAAACTCTCAGGTTTATTATTAAGCAGTTCATACTTGGCTTTGAGATCTGTATAGCTACCAATTTCAAATGCCCCACCCTGCATAATCAGGTCGTTTGCTTCCTTAAATTTTTCATAATTCTTATTTCCAAAAAAAATAGGAACGCCATAGCAGGCAGCCTCAAGAATATTATGAAGTCCCTTACCGAAAGCACCACCTATATAAGCAAATTCTCCATATCGATACAATTGGGATAGCATTCCAATATTATCGATTAATAATACTTGTGATTGATTAATGTTGGAGTCGGCTTTGGAGAAACGAGTGACTTTTACCTGAAGTCCTTTTTCAATATCGGATAAAAATTCTTCCTTTAGTTCGTGAGGAGCAAGAATGAATTTTAATTGACTTTCATTTATAAAAGGAGTCAATACACTTAAGTCTTCAGGCCAACAGCTGCCAATAACCATTATTTTTTGATCCGACTTAAAGTTTATGGCGATAGGGATTTGGTCGGATTGTTGAATAATTTGATGGACGCGATCAAATCGTGTGTCTCCGGTATGTGTCACTTCTTTTATTCCTATTGACGCTAAAAGCTTTTGCGATTCCGAATTCTGTACAAAAAAATGATCAAAGTTTCTTAATGTATTTCTGAAGAAGGATCCGTAGGACTTGAAAAAGACCTGATCTTTACGAAAGATGCATGAGATGGATAGAAGAGGAATATTATTTGCTTTAAGTTGAGCGGAATAATAATGCCAGAATTCGTATTTGACGAAGAGGGCCAAACAGGGCTTCGTGATTTCAATAAATTGTTTTGCATTGGCCTTCGTATCCCAGGGTAGATAAGTTACCCAGTCAGCTGAAGAGTAGTTCTTTTTTACCTCATAACCAGAAGGAGAGAAGAAAGAAAGCAGAATTTTGTAGAGCGGATATTCTTTTTTTAGTCGTTCAATGACGGGGCGACCTTGTTCGAATTCGCCTAAAGAGGCACAATGAACCCAAATGACTGGATCAGTATTACCTTTAAAGGATTGAGTTAAATTAGTGAATAGGTGCCTTCGACCAGTTACAAAGGCATTGGCTTTGGGATTAAACCATGATAGTAATGCATAGAGACTAGCAGCAATCTTTATTGTGATGGTATAGATAATCAATCTTCTCTTTTTTGCTCAAATATACTTCAAAAGAAATTTGTTATTATTTTCTACTTTTACCTAATACTAAATGCAAATTATGAAGCGACTAATTTATATTACCGTAGCAGTTTGTCTCTTTCAATTCAATCACGTCAGCGCCCAAGGTGATTTGGATCAGATTATTAAGGGCAGTATATCCGATTCAAAGACCCTGGTGGAAGGATACATTGGACCAGCCATGAAGGGACTTGGAGAGGGATTGAATTATGGATGGTATAATACGGCTAAAGTCCATAAGCCTTTGGGTGTTGATTTTACCATTACCACCAGCTTAATGTACATTCCAAAAGGGGACGAGTTATATACGGTAGACAATTCCAAACTGCAGCAGGTCAAATTGATTTCCTATGACGGACAGACGATAAGTCCAACTGGCTCGGGGAAAGTACCAACATTATTTGGCCCGGATAAAACTCCAACGTATCAAGTTGCACCAGCTCCATCATTTAGTGGTCCTCCTGGCCTCGACTTAAAAAATTCATTTAAGCTTGCCAATGCGCTGCCCGTGCCGATGTATCATCTAGCCGTTGGATTGCCCAAGGGGTTTGATTTGAAAATTCGTTGGTCTCCTCGTTTGAATGTGGGCGACTTAGGTTTTAGTTTATTTGGTATTGGCGTAATGCATGATGTTAAACAATATATACCAGGCATTAAATCTCTGCCATTTGACCTTTCAGGGTTTGTAGGGTATACAAGGATGAAAGCAGAAGTTGGATTATCAGGCATCTCAACAGGTCAAAATCAGCGAATGCTAACAGAGTTCAATTCAACTACCATACAAGCATTGATTTCAAAAAAAATTGCCGTTCTGACTATTTATGGAGGCGTAGGTTACAATATTGCAAAGTCTAATTTGGCGATGAAAGGAACTTATGATTTGGATGATGATGGAACACCGGAGGCCACTGATCCGATAAATTTAGAATTTAGCACTTCAGGCCCCCGAATGACGGGCGGCCTTCGTTTAAAGTTAGCTGTGTTTACATTTCATTTTGATTATACATTGGCAAAATACAGGGCGATGACAGGAGGATTTGGTATTAATTTCAGATAGCCCTAACCATTATTAATTCAAAGCTTTCCTTTTGGAAAGTTTTTTTTGTAATTGATTGAATTGAACTTGTAAATAAAGGCCCTCAGATAAGCTAGTTTTTTTGGTTTATGAATTTTGCTTAAATTTATTCTCAGTTGGGGTTATTTTTTTGATTTAAGCTTTAAATCTAAATCTGTACGATATGAAAAAATTATTATTTGTATTGCTCGTTCTAACTTACAATGTGGCCATTGGGCAGAGCGGCATCGCTAAATTCTTTCCGGCAGCTGCCCCCAACGGAAATGGAAATAATGTTCAACAATTGGTGTCGGGATACGTCAGTCCTATAGCAGAAGATTTTGGATCATTGATGAACAATGGTTGGTACAATACCGCTGCTACTCATAAGAAATTTGGTTTTGATTTTAGCGTCACCATGAATGCTATCTCTGCAAAAAGCGACACTAAATTTTTCACTGTTCCTTCGTTGACTGGAATTACCTACAATGGAACAGTACCTGCAAGTACTTCGGACAAGGCACCGACTGCCTATGGCCCTAAAGGGACTGTCCCTAGTTTTGCCTTCAATTCGGGACCTAACAATGGTATACCTTTTTTTGGTCCAGATGGTGGCAATGTTACCGAGGATGTGCCTATTGGTTCATTGGCAGTGCCAACCATGCAGATCGGAGTAGGATTATTCGGCAATACGGATGTGAGAATTCGTTATACACCGAACATAAAGATTGGTGGAACTGAATTGAGTAATTGGGGCGTGGGAATACATCATGATATTAAACAGCATATTCCTGGTCTTAAGGAGTTGCCCTTTTCACTTTCTCTACTACTTGCTTACTCACAACTGACTGCCTCTACCGATCTAAGCGGTTTGTACACTGGTTCTAATCAAGAAGGCGTTGGTGAAACAAAAGGATATACAGGCCAGATTTTAATCAGCAAAAGTTTAGCGGTCGTGACCTTTTATGGAGGAATTGGATTCAATAGCGCAACCACTACCTATTCAATCAAGGGAACCTATACTGTAGATAAAACAGCTGAAGGTATTCCATTATTTTCTTCCGTTAATCTGACTAATCCATATCAGCAAGATTTTAAATCGAGCGGCTTTCGTGCTACGGGTGGAATGCGTTTAAAGCTTGGTCCGATCATTATGAATGGAGATTATACCCTTGTTAATGCGAAAGGTTTATTTACGGCCGGATTCGGATTTACGGTTCGGTAACCCTATTTTCCGAGGTAGGTAGGCTTTCTTTTTTCAATGAAGGCCTTCATACCTTCCTTCTGGTCCTCACTTGCGAAAGTCATATAGAAGTTTTTCCTTTCAAAGGCTAATCCCTCATCAAGTTGAGTTTCAAATGAGCGGTTTATTGCTTCTTTTGCTAATTGGACGGCAATCGGAGATAGAGCAGCAATTTCTTTTGCTAATTGAATGGCTTCAAATAAATACATTTCAATGGGTACAACTTTATTAACCAAGCCATAGAAATGAGCTTCTTCCGCAGAGATAAAACGACCGCTAAGAATTAACTCCATTGCTTTCGCTTTTCCAACAGCTTTCGTGAGGCGTTGGGTGCCACCTGCTCCGGGTATAGTTCCGATCTTAATTTCAGGCTGTCCAAACTTTGCTGTTTCAGAGGCGATGATCATATCACAGGTCATGGCCAATTCACAGCCTCCCCCTAACGCAAAACCGGATACGGCTGCTATAATTGGCTTCTTCGTTTTTCGTATTTGATCCCAGGTATTGAATTGATCTAATACCAACATATCAATTGCACTTTTATCTGCCATTTGCTTTATATCGGCACCTGCTGCAAATGCCTGATCGTTACCCGTGAGAATAATAACTCTTACCTGATCGTTTTTATCTAGCTGCAACAGCGCATCGCGCAGCTCTTCCATCAGTTTTGGATTGAGTGCATTTAATTCCTTTGGACGATAAAGCTCAATGAGCGCAATGAAGGGTTCTTTTTGTTCGGTAACTTTAATAAATTCCATGGTGTTTTTTTAGACTTGATGACAAATCTGTGAAATCAATCCCGCTAATCCAAAATTGGGTCTTGGCTTCTTGGCATGGCCACAAAAGAAAAACCCCCAAACGTTTTGGGGGCTCTCCTAACCAAAGGCAAATAAAAATATGTGCTATGCATGTCTATATGCTTTTTCTGGAATTTCTGTAACCAACCCACTTGATTAGTTTTGTAAAAATTTTAGAATGAAAGTTCTCTTTGTTTGTCTGGGTAATATCTGCCGTTCTCCCTTAGCCGAGGCAATTTTTAAGCATAAAATAAGCAAGTTAGACTTAGCAGATGTTTGGGAATCAGATTCCTGCGGCACTTCCAATTACCATATTGGCGACCAGCCTGATCCTCGAACCATTAAAAATGCACTGAAAAATGGGGTACAGATCAGCCATCTGGGGAGGCAAATTGAGCCGGATGATCTTGAAAATTTTGATTTAGTTCTTGCCATGGATCGGGCAAATTACAAAGACATCATGCGCCTTGGTAAAGCGACTACCCACCCTCACAAAGTGCAGTTAATGAGACGGTATGATCCTATGGGTGGAGAGGATGTTCCGGATCCCTACTATGGAGGAGAGAGAGAATTTCAGGAAGTCTTTGATATTATTAATCGTTCCATTGATTCATTAATTGAATCGTTTAGAAAGAGCTGAAAATTATTTTAGTAAGACTTGCAATGTCGATCGGGATGACTGCTCAAGTATGACTCCCTTTTTTTGCCGGTATTCCTGAAAGGTCTGCTGGTCGTAGTTTTTAACGGTAATGAGTGTAAGTCCGGTATTATAGTACACTTCAAAGTGTTCACCGAGAAGATCGATGAGTTTGATGATCTTATCTTCCCGATAATCAACGCAGAAAGAAAATGAGATGGCGGAATTCTGCATTAGATTTATTTTCATTTGCATCTCTGATACTATTCCGAAAATGGTACTCAGTTGATTTTCTTCAATAAATGAATAATCGGTTACCTTACAGGAGATTAAACATTGATTGTCCTTAAATACAATGAGCGGAGGAATGTGGTCTAGCTTTGTTTCCTTGATTACAGTACCTGGAAGAAGAGGATTATCAAAATTCTTGACCAATAAAGGAATTCCCTTGTTGGCAAGTGGTTTTATTGTTTTGGGATGAATCACCGATGCGCCATAATAGGTCATCTCAGCAGCCTCTTTGAAAGGCAGTTCTTCAAAGACAATAGCGGCCAGTAGTCGCTTTGGGTCAGCGTTCATAACTCCGGGCACATCCTTCCAGATAGTAACTGACTCTGCCCCTAAACAGGATGCGAAAATGGCAGCGGTATAATCAGAGCCTTCCCGCCCTAGCGTTGTAGTCAGGCCATCATCAGTACTTCCTATAAAGCCCTGGGTAACCAATACACTATTGGCAAGCGAGCTAGTGAGTGTCTGAATATTAATTTTACTTTTATCCCAATCCACCTTTCCCTCGCGGAAATTACGATCGGTTTTAATCATTTTACGCGCGTCAATCCATTGAACAGCGGCACCTTCGTGTTCTAAGTAGTTGGAGATGATAAGTGTGGAGATCACCTCACCCAGAGAGACTACCTGATCATATACTTGATCATCACCATCCGTTTTTTTTGATTCCTGTCTTATTTTACTGAATTGATTTTCGATCACACTGAATATCGAATGATCTTTCTGAAATAGCTCATTGAGTATCTGAACATGATAATGCTGAAGATCAGAGACCTCTTTTTCAAAATCTTTGCCCTGCCTTTGAAGAGCAATGACTCTTTCCAGGGCATTGGTTGTTTTGCCCATGGCCGAGATAACAACAAGTAGATTGGAATTGTCATGGGCCTTAATAATAGAGGCCATATTCCGTATGGCATTAGGATCTTTAACTGAGGCTCCTCCGAATTTAAAAACCTTCATTTTATTGGACTAAATCGTTTGCGGAGTAAATTTGTATTACATTTCAGAGCATGCAAAAATCAACTAATAAATCCAGTTCTTCAAGTGTAGAAACATCACGTATAGCAGAATCTATCGGGACTGCACTTGATCGTTTTATTAAAAATAATCAAGGTCAGTTTCAATATGCAAGCGGGGAGCTATCACAGTTACTGCGCGATATCGCTTTGGCTTCCAAGGTGGTAAACCGCGAAGTGAATAAGGCGGGGTTGATTGATATTATGGGAGCCATGGGTTCTACCAATACTACCGGAGAGCAGCAACAGAAGTTAGATGTCTTGGCGAATATCCGATTTACAAGAGCCCTTAGTAAAGGGGGTGAGGTATGTGCCTTAATCTCCGAAGAGACCGAATCCTTTGTTGATCTCAATAATCATGGGAATTATGTAATTGCCATTGATCCACTGGATGGCTCTTCTAACATTGACGTCAATGTTTCCATCGGTACTATTTTTTCAGTGTACCGAAGAAAAAGTAAAGTAGGCACACCTATTCAGGATCAGGATATTTTGCAAAAAGGAACCGAACAGGTAGCGGCAGGATATATTTTATATGGTTCCTCCACGATGTTGGTCTACACTACGGGACATGGTGTCAATGGATTTACCTATGAGCCCACGCTGGGTGAATATTTCCTCTCGCATGAAAACATGAAAATGCCTGAAGAAGGAAAAATATTTTCCATCAACGAAGGCTCTGCCAATTCGTTTGAGAAATCCGTTACCGATTATTTACAATTTTGTAAAGACAAGAATTACACGGCCAGATACATCGGATCGCTCGTTGCCGATTTCCATCGGAACATGTTGAAGGGTGGCATTTACATTTATCCGGCAACGGCTAAAGACAGTAATGGGAAATTGCGATTGATGTATGAGTGCAATGCGTTGGCTTTTGTCGCGGAGCAGGCAGGTGGAAAGGCCTCGGATGGAGCGAACCGGATTTTAGACATTCAACCTAAGTCGCTTCATCAGCGTACTCCCTTTTATGCGGGATCAAAAGAGATGGTTAAGAAAGCGGAGAGCTTTCGCTAGTGCTTATTTTTTCAGTTGAAGGGCTTAGTAATTCGGGCGCTTGCTTACTAATGATTTCGTACCACTTCACCAATTTTTTGATATCAGAGACATAGACACGACTCTCGTCAAACTCAGGTAACACCGATTTTAGGAAAGATTTTAATTCACGGGGATCAGATTCGGGATCTACACCCAAATCATTGCCGAAATCAGCATGTATCTTTTTAAGAACCACATCCAAGAGCACTGTTCCTTCTTTGGTAGTGGTATAGATTGAAATCTCATTCAGCAACGAAATACGATTATTGGCAGACGCAACGATACGAGTTTTCAAATCATCTAATGACTCCAGTATTACGCCAGATTTCGTAGGCTTCATTACTTTGAATAAACCACCTTTACCGCTTACCGATGCTATTTCCGACAACTCCATTTTTTACTTTATTTATATCGGCTGCAAAACTAATCAATTTTGATTTTGGGCCATGGCTTGACTAATAAAATCGAGAATCTCCTTTTTTCCTTTCTTCGTCACAGTAGAACTAATAAAAAGAGGAGGGAGCTCTTCCCAGATCTCCAGCATGGCCTTCGTAAATCGACTCTTTGACTTTTCAAATTCATTTCTGGAGAGTTTGTCTTCTTTCGTGAGCACAATAGCAATAGGTACTTTTTTTCGACCTAACCATTCAATAAAGTCAACATCGATTTTCTGAGGAGGCAGCCTTGAATCAATAAGAATAAATGTACAATAAAGATTTTCCCGTTGGGTAAAATACTCTTCAATCATTTTCCCAAAACCTTCGCGCGAAACCTTGCTTACACTAGCAAATCCATAGCCCGGCAAGTCAACCAGGTACCATTGGGTGTCAATGATAAAGTGATTAATGGTTTGTGTTTTTCCGGGTTTAACTGAAATTTTAGCAAGGCTCTTCCTACCCGTAAGGAGATTGATGAGAGATGACTTCCCCACATTCGACCTCCCGATGAAGGCAAATTCCGGCTTGTCCGGTTTGGGGCAACGGCCTACTTCGGTGTTACTAATGACAAATTCTGCCTGTTTAATTACCATTGGACTACGTTAAAGTATTAATAGAGGAGCAAAAGACTAAGCATGTAAGTTTCGCGTGACTTATGATGTCATTTTTAAGCTTCTTTAATTATCAGATTTTATTAAATTGCATGCTATATAGGTGACTTTATTTCTGGGATAAACCATTTTTTAAGATGCACAGTCTCCGAAGAGAACTGATTTTTTTAACTGTATTTGTCACTTTCACTCAGGTAGCCTTCGCTCAATTGGCGCAAGATAAGCAGCTGGCGAAGGATTATTTGGAGCAAGCTGAACTTATTATGGCTGGTACCAAGGCCATGGATGATGCCCGTGATTTGATGACACTGGCCGCCAATGCCGATACCTCCAACATCAAGGCCAACTTTGAGGCGGGTCACATGCATCTGTTAACGATTGGAAAAGATCGAGCGACACGATATTTCCTACGTATTTACAGACAAGATCCCGACTATCGTTTTGACCTTGAGTATTGGATTGGTAAGGGATATCAGTACGGGCTGGATTTTGATAATGCACTTAAGTATTATACCAAGTACTACGATAGATTAGGAAAGAACCCGAATTATCAGGGAGAGAACAAAGTTGAACTGAAAGAAGTGGAGCGAAGGATTGCAGAATGTAAAAACGGTAAAGAGTTTGTCGCCAATCCGAAGAATTATTCAATCATTAATATTGGAAGTAAAATCAATTCTGAGTTTGATGATTATGCCCCGGTGCTGAATGAGAAGGAAGATGAAATTATTTTCACAACTCGAAGAAGGGATGGCAACACAAATGAAAATGTGGCAGATGATAACTTACCCTACGAAGATATATTTTCAACTAAGAAGACCGCTTCCGGTTGGTCGGCAGCCAAAAATATTGGTAACTCGGTCAACACAAAATTTAACGACTCAAACCTTGCGCTATCGGCTAATAGTAAGACCCTATTTCTCTATGAAGACGAAGGCAACGGTGATATTTATTTTTCTGATCGACAACCGGACGGTTCATGGGGTGTACCCAAAGCACTACCGGGAGTAATTAATTCTACGTTTCGAGAATCATCGATATCCATTTCGAAAGATGGGAAAACAATTTATTTTTCCAGCGAACGGCCTGGTGGTTTAGGTGGATCTGATATTTACGTCTGCACTAAGGACGCCAAGGGCGAATGGAGCAACGGAAAAAATCTTGGCCCTGGTATTAATACAGAATTAGATGAAGACGGCCCTTTTATTGACTACGATGGACAAACCTTGTTCTTTAGCTCGCATGGTAGAAAGGGAATGGGTGGGTATGATATTTTTAAGAGCAAGATGATTGACGTGGGCAAGAATGAGTGGAGCGAGCCTGAGAATTTAGGTTATCCAATCAATACTCCTGATGATGATGTATTTTATGTAAGTACCAAAGATGGTAAGCGTGGTTATTACGCCTCGGTGCGGGATGATGGTATTGGATATTCAGACATTTACATGATCACAATCCCCGAGGAAAAGAAAAAGCCTGAAGAGCCTAAAAAGACTGAAGTAGTGTCATTAAAATATATAGTAAACATTGTAGATGCCAATACCGAATCACCTTTAGAGGCAAATGTGAAACTTTTAGGTATGAAGGATAATATGGTAGTAGGTATGATTTCAGAAGGAGCGGGTATTTGCAATTTTTCAATTACATCCGCCACCTTGAAAGATTATCGACTGTCGGTGGAGAAGGAAGGATATATCTTCATCAACGAGCAGATTAAAATCGAAGGCGCTACTACAGAACAGAAAACATTGACGAAAATAGTGAGGCTTCGGAAGCTGGTCGTAGGCGCAACCTCTGTTTTACGGAACATTTACTTTGACTTTGACAAAGCATCGTTTAAACAGGATTCCTACACGGAACTCAATAAATTGGAAGGCATGATGAAGCAAAATGAAGCCATTAGGGTGGAGATATCCGGGCATACGGACAGCTTTGGTCCGGATGCTATTAATGTAAAGCTTTCCTTGCGGAGAGCAAATGCTGTAAGGAGCTTCCTGACTTCAAAAGGAATTGATCCCCGAAGGGTAACAGCCGTTGGCTATGGAGATAAAAAACCTCTTGCCAGCAATGATGACGAAAAGGACGGCAGGGAGTTGAATAGAAGGGTAGAATTCAAAGTTTTAGGAAATTAATAGCATTTCTTCAAACCACTTTTTGTTCAGGCTGTTATTCTATTAACCTTTACGATCTGTTGTATCAAACGGATTGTTGTAAAATCTAATTTCGATATCTCTAATTCACACTAGTTTGACAGTAGTTCCCTATAAAGAAGAGCAGTCCGGTAAAAAGGAGCAGGTTGCCAAAATGTTTGATAACATCAGCGGTAACTATGATTTTCTAAATCATTTCCTTAGCCTGGGTATTGACATTACCTGGCGCAAAAAGGCCATTAAACTTCTTGAAGGAATCAAGCCTAAGCTCATTCTGGATGTAGCCACAGGTACAGGAGATTTTGCCATTGAATCGCTCAAACTCAATCCTGATAAGGTAATTGGCATTGATATCTCCGAAGGTATGCTTGATATGGGGCGAAAGAAAATGATAGCACGAGGGCATCGTCAAATAGAAATGATGTCGGGCGATTCAGAGAATTTACCGTTCGAGGGAAATAAATTTGATGCGATCATCGTTGGATTTGGGGTGCGCAACTTTGAGCACCTGGAAAAAGGGCTGGCTGAGATGTTTCGTGTATTGCGTCCGGGAGGAAAAGTTGTTATTTTAGAGTTCTCTAAACCTACCAGATTCCCGTTTAAGCAATTGTATAACGTTTATTTTAAATTCATCTTACCTAAAATCGGCCGTTGGATATCAAATGACAAAGCTGCCTACACTTATTTACCCGAATCTGTACAGGCTTTTCCGGATGGAGAGAAGTTTACCGGTAAACTCTCTGAAATTGGTTTTAAAGAAATAACATGTCAGCCACTTACTTTTGGAATAAGTTCACTGTACACAGGAATAAAATAATTCTGGGAAGTCTGTTGATGCTGATACCCTTGGTATCATCGGGTCAGCTTTTTAAATGGGCAAGGGAGCACAACCCCAATTACGATGAGCGCAAATTCAGTTACGGCTTTGTGATTGGTATTCATACTTCGGCTTATCAGGTTAAATACTCAGATCAATTTGTTACCGCTAAGTTTGACTCGGTCAATTCCGTGAGACCTGCCTTTTCTCCCGGATTCTCACTGGGCTTTTTAGTTAATTACCGCATCAGTGAGTTTGTGGATTTGCGCTTGATGCCCAAGGCTTCGTTCTATGATCATAAACTGCTTTACACGTATGATGATGAATCACAAAACGAGCAACTAGTCGAGACCACCATGGTGGAGTTTCCGGTGTTGATCAAATATAAATCAATGAGGAGAGGAAATGTGAGGATGTACATGATCGGAGGGTTTACTCCCGGTATTGAAGCTTCCGGTAAAAACGATGTGCAGTCAGTATCCGCCAATCTCGATGTAAAGAAGGCCAACCTAAGTCTTGACGCGGGACTTGGTTTTGATTTTTACTTTCCTTTATTCAAGTTTTCTCAGGAAATACGGTTTTCCAGAGGTATCACTAATCTACTAGGCCCCGACCCAAGTATTTATAGCGATCCGATAAAGAGACTGAATACCAATACAATTTCAGTTTACTTTATCTTTCAGTAATCACTATGGTACGCCATTGCGATCCCGATTGCTATTTGGAGAAGCAATCTGCATTATTTTGTTACCACTTTGCCTCAAAAATTATGATTGGATGAAAATTGTTATTATCCGATTACTAGTTTTGCATTGACTTGATCCGGAACTACATGACACAAAAACGAATTGCATTAATCACGGGAGCTACGTCCGGCATTGGGGAAGCCACCGCTCGATTGTTGGCAAGAAATAATTTCTCCCTTATCCTCTGCGGAAGACGAAAAGATCGCCTTGAAAAATTACAAAAGGAACTATCCAAGGAGACACTGGTAGCCACATTGTCATTTGATGTGAGGAATAGGGAAGAAGTTAAAAGAGAAATCAACTCTCTTTCAGGAGATTGGAAAAAAATAGACGTTTTGATCAACAATGCAGGCAATGCCCATGGCCTTGATCCCATTCAAAGCGGCAACATTGACGACTGGGATGCGATGATTGACATCAATGTAAAGGGACTACTGTATGTTTCCAAAGAGATAATTCCTGGGATGACGGAACGTAAAGAAGGTCATATCGTCAATCTCGGATCTATCGCTGGCAAGGAAGTGTATGGCAATGGCAACGTCTATTGCGCTAGTAAGTTTGCCGTAGACGCGTTGACGAAAGGGATGCGTATTGATTTGAATCCGTTCGGCATTAAAGTGACAACCATTCAACCTGGGTTGGTGGAGACAGAATTTTCATTAGTTCGTTATAAAGGAGATCAGGAAAAGGCAGCGGCTGCCTATAAAGGTTTGCAACCCTTAACGGGGGAAGATATAGCCGATTTGATTTTATTCTCACTTACCCGCCCTTCCCACGTTGTGGTTGCCGACCTCGTTGTTTTTCCAGCAGCACAGGGGAGTGCAACGGTGGTGAAAAGAGGAACTTAGTATACGTATCAGGTCAGAGATCTAACTTATCAATTGCATCAGCACGCTTTCATCAATTTCATGCTTCCCGTCATATTCAATAGTCTGTGGAGAAATTTCCAGTTGATGGCATAACTTCTTCATTTCTTCGAGCCGGTCTGCGTTGATAAAAGGATCTTGCTTGCCATAAATTTGAATCACTTCTTTATCCCTGACTTTGTCTTTGCCGAGCTCAAAGTCCATATCGGGTGGGAGTATCCCCGCCCATAATATGATTCGTTGGAATTGGACAGATCCGTACAGTGCCCAACGAGCAAGGGTAGCTACCCCTTGCGAAAAACCGAGGAGTGTTACGGGCGGGATAGACTTAAGCCCACCTATTTCGCTTTGATAAATTGAATTGAGGTAGGTAATATATTTTCGATATCCGTTAAGCGATCTTCTTTTGTCATCCACGTGGCGCCAACCCGATTGCTGCCTCCCTGGCTTCTGGAATTTACATCCTCCAGATAAAATCGGGAGAGACCTTC
>JANNRV010000071.1:0-42775 GCA_031401775.1 Bacteroidia bacterium
AGATAAACGATTTACAGCGCAGGCAAAGCTTTTTGAATTTCGCGATTCAATTGTAAGCTCTCAACGAGCACGCGTTGCCATCTTTCAAGGCAACGATTCCATTTTTCATCCGGCCATGTATTTCAGTTATGATTTTGGAAATGAAAAACTGACACTTTCAAAAGAAAAGAGCTCGTTGCGCAAGGCGCCATTCTCGTCTTCTTTTTTCAACGTTGACTTTAATGCAGATCAAATTCGCTGGGACTTAAAATCGGATAGCCTCAATATTTTTAATCTTGGTAGCGGAAAAACCGCGCCCCTGATCATTGAATCTATCGATTATTATGAACCAGAGGATTATCGAATTCTTCAAGGCCAGGGCTTCCGTTTCCACCCACTAGCCCTAGTGGCCAACTATGCCATGAACAATAACATCCGTGATTTTTATGTTTTTGATTTGGTTGGGCAGCGGACTCTGGAGGAACTTAAAACTGCGATGGATTTTCTATCGCAAAAGGGAATGATTGACTATGAAGCCGGTTCGGGGCGAATTCACGTAAAGGAAAAAGCGGTGCACTTTGTACAGTCCGTTAAAGGAGAAACCGACTATGACAATTTGAAAATCCAATCCTTTATAGAAGAATCGGCCAATGCCACCATTAATTTTCCGAAGGCGTACATGATTGTAAGAGGAGTGGAAGAGTTTAATGTTAGTGATTCATTAAATGTGGTCATCAAACCAGATAGCAGCACTATTAAACTTTTGAAGAATCGTGACATCAAATTTGATGGAACCATTAATGCGGGGAATTTTGAGATCACGGGTAAGGACTTTACTCTTAAATATGATAGTTTCTTCATCAACTTAAACCACATTGATTCCATTCGTTTTTACGTAACAGAAAAGAATGGAGTCCGCAGGCGCGTGAATAACTCCATGGTAGGAGCAGACTCCACGGCAGCTGCCGCTGGAGGAATGCAATCCTCTAATAAGTCTTCAGGCACACTTTTCATTAGCAGTCCAACCAATAAATCGGGAAAGTTGAAGCTTCCCAATTACCCACGACTTGATGCTACGGCAGGAGGTGTAATTTATTTTGATCGCCAGGAGGTATTGAGCGGTGCCTATGATCGTTCTGTTTTCTTTGTGGTTCCACCCTTCAAGTTAGACAGTCTTAATGATGCCGATCCGGGTTCAATCAACTTTGATGGCACGTTTGTCTCCAGTGGAATGTTTCCAAGTTTCAAGGAGAAGCTTCACACCATGGCTGATAAATCGTTAGGCTTTACGCATGTAGTGCCCAAAACCGGCTATCAGCTCTTTCAAGGTGATGGAAAGATTTATGGTGGACTTAACCTTGATAATGCAGGCCTTAGGTCTTCAGGAAAGATTGATTACCTGGCAGCCAGTGTTGAGTCGCAGGATTTTGTTTTCTATCCTGACTCCGTCATGGGAAAGGGAAAAATAGGAGAGATAAAGGAGAAGCAGATTGGGAATGTATTTTTCCCCCAAGTAACATTTCCTGACTTCAAGATGAAGTGGTTGCCCAAACAAGATCAATTCAAAGTTAAAAACCTGCGAGAACCTTTTTCACTTTATAAGACTACGGCACAACTCGATGGAAGTTTAACAGTCGCAAAAAAAGGAGTGACAGGTTCGGGAAAATTAAGTACACGTGGCAGCGAAGTGTCTTCCAAAGAATTAAGTTTTGCCTCTAAAGATTTTGGCGCACGTCACGCACGCTTTCAGGTAAAAACAGATAATCCCGATAAACCTGCTCTGGCAGGGAATGATGTACGACTAAAATTTGATCTGGCTAAAAATGTGGCAACCATCAGCCCTGAAGTGGAAGGCGTAGCAGCGATTGAATTTCCCTATGCTCAATTTAAAACCTCTATCCCTCAGGCCCAGTGGGATTTGAACACGCAAAAAATTGTAATGACGAAAGCGGCCGATGTTCCGTTGGAAAATTCTTACTTCTATACCACCCGGAAAGAATTAGATTCTTTAAGTTTTAATGCTGAGAAGGCAGAATACGATATTAAAATTCAGCAACTGAAGGTTAGTGGAATTCCATTTATTGTGGTGGCCGATGCCAAGATCACGCCTGAGAATAATGAAGTCTTGATTTTGGAGAACGCAAAGATTGGACAACTAAAAAACACAGTAATTATTCTGGATACCCTCAATGGCTATCATCGCCTTACCCAAGGGGTAGTAGATATCGTTTCACGGAAAGAATTCAATGGGTATGCTACGTATCAATACGTGAATGCGGTGAATGATACGTTCGCCATTAAGATGACTGACTTTCATTTGGAAGATATTGCTGAAGAAGTCAAAAGTAACAGAAGGGATAAAAACCTGAAGGCAAATCAACAAACGGTGGGTACGGGTGCAGTAGTAGATAAAGACAATCTGATTTTAGCTCCCCGAATTTTCTATAAAGGTGATATGACCATGTATGCGACACGACCTGCGTTGCAATTGAAGGGCTATGTGAAGCTCGACTTAAAAAAAATCAAGGGGTATGCCACCTGGCTTTTGTATGAACAAAGTGGAGACGAGAAGGAAGTTTATCTGAACTTTGATAACGCGATAACAGAAGAAGGAAGAAAAGCCGAAGCGGGATTACACTTTGCCAGTGACAATGATGTGTACATCACTTTTGTGAGTGATAAGAAGAACTCAGAGGACGAAGATTTCTTCTTGCCCAAAGGATCTTTATTTTTTGATAAGGAAAGTGCTGAGTTTAGAATTGAAGATCGGGAAAAGGCAGCAGGGAATAAGTTGTCAGGCCAGGTCTTTGCTTACAATGAAGACAAGCAAGAAGTTCGCTTTGAAGGTCCTGTAAACTTCTTTAGAGGAAATAAAGAGTTCAATCTGATTGCTACCGCTTTGGGTTCTGGAAATCTGGAAACAAATGATATCAAAATGAATTCATTTGTCATGGCGGACATGAACCTCCCTGGTCTGGCGTATCAGATCATGGCAATAAACCTTCAGGAAATTATCAAAGATGAAGGTGCTTCTGATGGATTAGGTGATCAAACGGAACTACTTTATAAAATTGCAGATATTGTTGGTGAAAGGACAGTAAAAGATTATGAGCAGAAATCACTATTGAATTATGTTTCATTAGGTACTATTCCTGCGCTGGCCAAGCCCATTGTATTTTCTAATACTAACCTGAAGTGGTCTCAGAAATCAAAATCGTTTTATAGTGAAGGAACTTTAGGCATTAGCAACATCGGCCGTTATGATATTAACGGAGCTTTCGAAGGGTTTATGGAAATAAAAAAGAATGAAGATGGCAGTCCCGTATTTCATGTATTCTTTAAAGCATCACCGGAGACATGGTATTACTTTGGCTACGAAGATAACCGATTGATTGTCCATTCCTCCAACAGCGCTTTTAATGATCTTATTGGTAAAAAAACCAATGCAGCTAAAGCAAAAGTAGGAGAACTTGTATTTATCCCGGGTAGTGATGAAGAAACGTTGACATTCATTAACCGGTTCCGTCAAACCTACTACGGACTTGAAGTTCCGTATAATTTAGGTGGGGATTCACAAACCAGTAAAAAGAAAGATAAAAAGAAGGACGAGAAAGAGGATGATGGATTTTAGAATCATCCATAAGGTTATTGAGTGATAATAAAAATGCCTCCCGTCATGTCGGGAGGCATTTTTGTTTACTTTAAATGGAGATTAAAGTTTGCCCGAAAGATCTTTGCTCGCTTTGAACTTAGCTACTTTCTTAGCTTTGATTTTGATAGTCTCTCCGTTGAATGGATTGCGGCCTATGCGGGCTGCTCTCTTGGATACGGAGAAGGTGCCGAAACCTACCAGGGTAAGCTTGTCGCCTTTTTTCAGAGCCTTGGTCACTCCGTCCATGAAAGAGTCAAGAGCGGCAACAGCTGATACTTTGGTGATGCCTGCATCTTCTGCAATTTTGGAGATTAATTCTGCTTTAGTCATAGTGGTAAAATAAGTGTTTGTTAACGGTGTGCAAATTTAGAATCTTTTTGGTTCTGTCAAATCTTTTTGAGTGAAATGTATTTCTTTCTTCTCTTTGTAAATCATTGCTGGTAGCTGATTGGTTGAGTTCGCTTTGCAATCAAGGCGCTGCCTCATTTGTCTTTTGAATCAGATCTGGATGAAACGGAGATTTATCCTGATGAATTTTAATTGCTTTTTTCGAAAGTACAATTGCAATGATCAAAGAAATGATAGCTCCTAGCCAAATGCCCGGAACATAGGCAATAAACCAGAAATAGTCATACGCTCCATGAAAAAGCGTAGCTATGCCAAGAGCATGAAAAGCATAATAAGATTTTTTGTGTTCAAACTTGGCTTTGCCGAGATAGTAACCCATCAGCACTGCAAAAGCCGCATGCGCGGGAACAGCTGTAAACATTCTGAGAATGGCGGTCTGAAGACCTCCATCAGCGACATACAGAATATTTTCAAACGTAGCGAACCCCATACTCACCATCACAGCATAGACAATACCATCAAAGGGTTCATTGAAATTTTTATTGTTGTAGAGCACACCTCTTACAAAAACGAATTTGCTGAACTCTTCAACTAATGCCACAATCAGAAAAGCATGAACTGCCTGTTCTGAAACGTCTTGCTCGTTGATGGTGATGAACTGATCAATTACCTTACTGAGAATGAGGGTGATAAAAATACTTAAAATGCCAAAGAGAAAACTACGCAAAAGTAGCCCAATAGGTTCGCGTTCATGTTTGTCTTTTTGATAAATGGATAAGCCAATGGAGGCACCTGGGGCTAATGCAAGCGCGAGAAGAAGAAGAATACTCATCTTGATAACTTTAAGTATTCAAGATAGAAGGTAGAATTGACAATTGCGAATGGGTCATTCACAAGAAGTAGACTATTCTTTATCTACATTCTTTCGAAAAAGATCCTGAGAGGCAATGTTCCAATTGTAGGCCAGTCGTTCATGGTCAGCATTACATTTGGCAATGATGGAATTTACCTCTTCAACGTCCTTATGGTCCATCGATTTTTTATTTAGCACATCAATAATTTTACCAAAATCAATTTGAGCAACCTGCTGATAGTATTCTACCATGTTGATGGTTTGATCTCGGAATTCTAAGTCACCTTGAAAATCAGGCTTCGCTTTTAGCTCCGGTAGTATCTGATCAATTAATTTTATTGTCAGATCGCGTTGTTGATTGAGCGGGCCAGCTTTTTGCTCCGACAATGCATCCCACATCTTATCATACTGCTTAGAAACTTTGAAGTAGATCAGGAATAGGGATCGCCAGTAATCATTCACTTCAATTATTTTGTTCATCTTCTTTTCCAGCACATCATCGCTCTTCGAATCAACTACTTTCATATTATTCTTTTCGGCATAGATGCGCTGTGCTTTACGCAACTGCCGAGTGGCTTTGTTCACCTTTTCTTCGGCTTTGTCCTGGGCTGTAAAATAAGCATCCATCGCTTCATACGAGTCCTTGCTCTTTCGCTTAAGACTCAAAATAGATTTGAAATCCAGTTCAAAGGCACTCTTGTATTCATCGAGCACCTCTACGGCCTCATCCCGAAGCTTAGTGTCACCTTCCAGTGGAGGCATTTCACGAACATGTGTTTTCGCATCGGCTATTTCCTCCACTACCTCTTTCCTTTTTTTCTCCAGTTGTTCGTAGTCATCGCTATGGATACTTAGTGATATGTATTCAAAATTTTTCTGAACGGTTGTAATTACCTCCTTCATGATGAAGTTATTGTAATCACCCGGATTATTAAAATTAAATTCACCGTCCTGTGCGAGTGCAAAAGAGGGGAGTAGTGTAAGAATGAAAAGTAGGCGAGCCATAATGAATTATAATCCTAATTCAGACTTGATAAATTCCTTGGCACCTTCAGGACCTGTTATTTCCAGAAAAATAAGGGACGTCTCTTTTTGAATAGTAAGAGTAAAGGTAAAAAAATCACAACATTGACGTTCAGTTTTAACAAATTCACACAGTTGGTCAATCATCGTGTCGCCCCCGTTAAATTTGTACAAATATCCTGTTGCCGTTTCTGTGCATTCAAGGATGTCTTGTTTTAGTGATGCCAGCACAGTTGCTTTACGCAAGGCGAGATCTTGGGTGGTCAGTTGGCAAGCAAAGTCCGGACAAGCGTTATTTTTATCGAGAAGGGCAGGAGTCATTAATTCCATAACGCAGAATGAGCTTTTGAAGTTTACTCGATTACTTCTTCTACAGCATCAAGTTTTTCTTCAGTATAGGCTCCGGATGTGGCATAAATAATTTTGCCAGCCGGATCAAGTACAAAAAAGTAAGGAATGTCTCGCTTTTCGAAGTCAAGGGCTTCTTTGTAAGGCTTCAATTCTCCTTTATAAAATAAAATGTAAGGAAGTAATTGAGGATCAACATTCTTTAGTGCTTTTCTCTTAGCGGTGCCCGTTGCCGCAGCATTCACACCGGTGAACATAGGCACAAAGTAGACATTCACGTCATAGCCCATACCTGCCATAAGTCCGGAAGTCTTTTGAATAAATTTTCCAAAGACTGGAGAGAACCAGGAGTTAAGTTCGTCTTCGGACTTTTTGGAATAGGCCAACCCAAGCAAAGTATACTTTCCAATCGCCTGAAGCGGGAGCATAATTTTTTTGTCTTCTACGGTTTCCGCCTCCATATCTGGAAATTGCTTACCAATGACTTGGGCGGGTAGCGTGGCAACAGAAAAAATACTAATCGTGAGGATGAATAACTTTTTCATAAAAGATATTTTTGGAAAGTAACAAATATCAGGCCTTCCTTTACCGATGAATAGCCTAAGAGTCGAATTTACAGAAAAACACTCACAAATTGGCGATAGTTAGCCAATCGGAGAGCAACTCCAAGCCTTTAAATGACCTACTTTAATTTTATGCTTCCTTTTTCTACCTCAAATTTCTTGGCGAGATATTCTTTTGTCTCTGGTTTGCGCAAACTTTCTAAAAAGTACCATTCTGCTTTTGCTTTTTGCGGATAGAGTGTGAGTAAAAGATAGCCGTGATCGCGATCATTGATATACTTGATGTGAGGATTGGCCTTCAACAAAGCACGCTCCATCATCTTTACGGTATCCGTGCTATGATATTCATTGTCATTGGCAGACGAAATGCTTGTCGTTCCAAACTCAATGGCAAACGGAGAGTAGGTTTTCTTTACATCGGTTGCAGCTTCAATGGCCCAGGAAGCATGGGTATCTCCCGTGACAAAAATGACGTCTTTAATCTTGTTGCCGAGGATAAAGTCAATAATTTTTTTCTTTTCTGCCGGATAGCCGTCCCAAGAGTCAAGGTTGCGTGGCATTTTTGGATACACCGGACTTAATTCAATATCGGAGAAGATCACCTGATTGCCGATAATTTTCCAGGTCGCCTTCGAACTTTTCATAGAGTTTTCAAACCAACTGAGTTGCTCTGCTCCAAGCATGCTTCTCTCTTCATTTCTAAAATTAGGATCACTAATGCTATCTACGGGTTTGGTTCGCCCTTCCAGTCTTTCATCCAGCATAATCAGGTCGGCAAGATCACCAAACGAAAAGGCGCGATAATGCTTGTTCCCCTCGCGAATGGGAAGCCATTCATAATAAGCTTGCTTCGCCACTGCTTTACGCGAAACATAGTCGCCTTCTTTGTCGGGCTGGTGATTTTGTGCACCTGTGATGAAACTATTATTCGCCACTTCATGATCGTCCCAAATGGCAATCATTAAATGCTGTTGACTGACATGTCTTAATCCTTTATCGGTGCGGTACTGAGAGTGACGGGCGCGGTAGTCTGATAAACTTACAATCTCATGCTTGGGAATATTGATTCTTCCAATGGTGGTATCTCCGTATCCCCCTGTCCCATATTCATAAATATAGTCCCCTAAGTGAATCACAGCATCAACATCACTGCGATCGGCAATTTTATCGTAAGCACTAAAATAGCCCCACTCCCAATTGCTGCAGCTCACGATTGCCAACTTTAAGCTATCGAGGCCACTAGTTGGTGAGGTTTTAGTTCTTCCTATAATCGAAGTTTTACCCAAAGCAGAGAAGCGATAAAAATAGGTTTTGCCAGGCTGCAAACCATCGACATCCACCTTTACCGTGTAGTCGCGCGCAGGAGTGGTACTTAAGGTATCAGACTTGTAAAAGGATGAAAAATTAGCATCTTCCGCCACTTCCCATTTAACGGCAATAGAGGATACTGATTCTTCGGGAGTAACCCGAGTCCACAGAATGACCCTGTCCGCTAACGGATCTCCAGACGCCACTCCATGATAAAATGGTTTCAAAGAAGAATCGTAAAGGGCAGAGACCGGATCAACAAACGTAGTAGTAGAGGATTCTTTTTTTCCGTTCGTACACGAAGTCATTGAGATTATGCTCCAAAGCAGGAGTGAGGATAATAGAATTTTCATAGAAGGTGTCGTTGAAATTTAGCGATAAGAAACAGGACACGAAGCTAAACTGATGGAATGAAAAAAACACTAAGTCAAGGTTAAGAAATTGGTGCATTACATGCAAGTAGATCCATCGTTATCCCAAAGAATGTTACCAAGCTTATTAATTTACCAAGAACCTTGTAACTTTAACTTTCAATTGAATGCTGATTTCATGAAGGACTATTTTCTTAAACTCTATCAATACAACGCCTGGTGCAACAGTCGCGTGCTGAATTGCCTAAAGAATCAACAGATTAGTGATGAAAAAACCCTGTCATTGATGGGTCATATTGTTGCAGCTCAATTCTTATGGTTACACCGCATAAAAGGATTGCCCCCTCCGAAGGTTAAATTGTGGGGGACCTATTCCCTCCCGCAACTTATCACACTCGCAGAGGATGCCGGGAAGCAGTGGGTAGATTTCGTGGAGAAAACGGATAATTTCAACCGGGAATTGACGTATACCAATTACGTAGGCGATCCTTATACGAATAATGTGGAGACCATTATGATTCATTTGGTAAATCACTCTTCATACCATCGGGCGCAGATTGCTATGCTTCTTCGACAAAAAGGATTTGAACCTATCAACACTGATTTTATAACTTATGATAGAGTACTCCGTGGTCAATGGAAAGAATAATCGGATTTAAAAAACTTTAATGCATTGTAAATGGTTACCTCATCAACTAAAATAAATAATATGAAGAAACACCTTGTACTAACACTTTCCATTTTGACAGTAGCTCTTGCGAGTGCTGCACAGAATGATATTGTAGTATGCCACACACCTTCAACAGAGAAGTTTGCTCTGTTTGCATCCAATAAAGAATTTAATAGGGAACATCCGAATCCGCGTGCATACACTCATGTAAGTGAAGAAGGAGGCCAAATGATTTCTTTCAAAACGGAAGATGGAACAGAGGCCAAAGGATATCTTCTCATGGCCAAGAAGAAAACCAACAACTGGATTTTTGTTTTTCAAGAGTGGTGGGGTCTTAACGACCATATTAAACGGGAGGCAGAGAAATTTTATAAAGATCTCGGAAATGTCAATGTATTGGCGTTGGATATGTATGACGGAAAATTAGCAACTGATCGCGAAATGGCGGGTAAGTATATGGGAGAATTTAAGCAAGATCGCGGTAATGCTATTGTAAAAGGAGCATTGGCGTATGCCGGTAGTGATGCTAAAGTGGGAACGGTGGGCTGGTGTTTTGGTGGAGGGCAGTCTATGCAAGCCACACTGACGGCAGCGAAACAAGCCGTGGCCTGTGTAATCTATTATGGTATGCCGGAAGAAGATGTTGAAAAGTTAAAGACATTGAATTGTGATGTGCTCGGCATATTTGCAACCAAGGAGAAATGGATTAACCAGGACGTGGTGAAAAAATTTGAAACTAACATGAAGGAGGCGGGGAAGAACTTAATGGTAAAAAATTATGATGCCGATCACGGCTTTGCCAACCCTAGCAATCCGATCTATGATAAAGTGGCATCAGCGGATGCGTATAAGAACACAGTAGAATTTTTTAAATCAAGACTGAAATAATTTGGTGATTTGAAGATGCTCTCATTTGAAGATGAAACGCAATTGTTTCATCTTCAAATTTTCAAATTGATCATTATTCCCAAATCACTACTCCTTCTTTGGCATGATACCAGGTAGGATACTTGGGGACGTGGATTTTCTCTACCTCGTTACGTTTTACTTTCATCGTTGGAGTCATTAATCCATTCGCAATGCTCCAATCTCCTTTCATAATCACCGACTTTTCTAATTTCTCGTACGATTCAAGTCCTGCATTCACCTCCATCAAAGAAGCGGATAGACTTTCAATAAGTTCTTCTTTTGACTTTGCCTTTCCTGCCGGAGAAAGCACTGTCAAGGCAATTGGCTGTGGAATGCCCATACCGACCACACAAACTTGTTCAATATTGGCATTGGCCAAAAGCATCATCTCTATAGGAGCAGGTGAAACATATTTACCTTTGTCTGTTTTGAATTGATCCTTAATACGACCTACGATCGTCAAAAATCCTTCATTGTCAATTTCTCCTTTGTCTCCTGTCTTTAAATAGCCTTCTTCATCAAAAGCCTCTGCCGTAAGGCCTGGCTCTTTATAATAGCCTTTCATGTTACTGGGACCTTTCAAGCGCAATTCACCGTCACTGCCAATTTTTATTTTTAGTCCAGGAAAAGGTAAACCGACAGTGCCAAACTTATTTCGCCCTACACGATTACAATGAGAATAGATACAATCTTCTGTCATTCCAATACCTTGAAAAATAGTTATACCGATTGATTCAAACCATTTGAGTAAGTCAACCGATATTGGCGCTGCCCCCGAAAGAAGATAAGTAGCTTGAGATAGTCCCAATTTTTTTCGAATACTCTTCTTAACAACAGAATTAAGAATAGGGATTGACAAAAATAAACTCAACTTCTTTTGAGGCATTTTTTCCAGAATCTTTTCACGGAACTTGGCCCAAATGCGAGGCACAGCAAAGAAAATATTAGGTTGCGTTTCCGAGAGATTCTTAGGGAACGTCTCTAAGGATTCGGCAAAGGAAAACTCACCACCCCGGTAAATGCCACACATTTCAATAGCTACTCGCTCAGCGATATGACTCATGGGTAAATAGGAGAATAACTTTGGACGCATCGGTACACCCAATTCTTCCATGGCAACTTTGCTTGCATCAAAATTCCCAACCGTGTGCATAACTCCTTTGGGATGGCCTGTGGTGCCGGAGGTGTACATGATGCTCATCAAGTCATCAGCACCCCAGGTAGCGGGTTGTGAAAGTGGTTTTTCATTGGCGATCATTTTCTCCCATGATTGACTTTCTTTTACGCCATAGAGCTCAATACCTATTTTCACCATTGAGCTGGGGATTCCATCCTTTTGCATAGTATAGTCATCTAGCTTACCCAAAATAATTGCTTTTGATCCACTGTGTTCTAGAATTTGGCGGATGGAAGGAGCTGTGAGTGTAGCATATAACGGAACGGAGATATGACCGGCCATCATGATGGCCAAGTCTGCCATGATCCAATGTGCGCAGTTTTTGGAGAGTAAAGCGATGTTACTTTTCTCTGGAAAGTTCAAGGCCCTGATTCCAGCAGCAATCTTTCGCGTTTCTTCACCCGCCTGCTGAAATGTCCACGTTTTCCATTGCCCGTCAAAGGGCTGGCGAAGAAATACATCATTGGAATTTTCCTTCTCCCAGTGAAGGAAGCGTTCGAGGGGAGATGAAGCCGTCATAAACTAGTGGTTTAGTAAGACTAGTTAAGTATAAATCAGACAAAATAAAATAGAGAAATGAGTAAGCGGTCAAAAGAAAAGTGATCACAGACAATATCAGAGAATCCCCTTTTTTAGCTTCTTATTTCTACCTTCACGGCATGACTCAGATTCCTAAAAAACTCTTCCTTTTGGATGCTTACGCATTAATTTACCGCGCCCATTTTGCCTTCACCAAAAATCCACGCATCAATTCTAAGGGAGTAAATACATCTGTTCCCTTTGGCTTTACCAACACCCTGCTTGAAGTCATTCAAAAACAAAAGCCAACCCACATTGGCGTTGCATTTGACACTGCCGCTTCTACATTTCGGGATGAAATTTTTGAAGCTTACAAAGCGAATCGACAGGCCATGCCTGAAGATATTCGATGGGGTGTTCCAAAATGCAAGGAAATAATCCGCGGCTTTAATATTCCAATCCTGGAGATGGATGGCTTTGAAGCGGACGATGTCATTGGTACGTTAGCAACGCAGGCAGCAACTCAGGGCTTTGAAGTGTACATGATGACACCCGACAAAGATTACGGCCAACTCGTAAAAGAAAATGTGTTTCTCTACAAGCCCGCCTACATGGGTAATTCCGTGGATGTCATGGGCATTAAAGAAATCTGCGCCAAGTGGGATATTGAAAATGTTTCGCAGGTAGTGGAGATCCTTGGCTTGCAAGGCGACTCCTCCGACAATATTCCAGGGATTCCGGGAGTTGGACCCAAGACAGCATCGGAACTTATTAAGCAATACAGCACCATTGAAAATGTTATCGCGCATAGCCATGAACTTAAGGGCAAGCTGAAAGAGCGGGTAGAACAATTTGGACAACAAGCGCTGCTCTCCAAAAAACTGGCTACTATTATTTTAGATGTTCCCGTAGAATTTCATGAAGAGAACCTTCGTTACACAGGCCCTGATGCTGAGAAACTAAAACCTATTTTAGAAGATCTGGAGTTTAAGACGATGATGCCGCGGATTTTTGCAGCAAACTCATCGCCTGGAGGCTCTGCGACACCGACACCTGCTCTTGTTGCTTCTGTAAAGAACTCACAGCTCTCTATGTTTGGCGGACCTGAGGCGGCAACGGTTGAGCCTGAAATAGAAAAGAAAAATCTGAGTGTAGATGAGGTTAAATATAGATCAATAGAAACGGCTGCCCAACGAAAGGAGCTGGCCGAGAAACTGAAGGGACAGAATGAATTTGCGATAGAAGTGACAACCGATGAGGCATCTAATTTTGATTTTGTACTGATAAATTTGATTTTTTCTTTTTCAGCTGGTGAAGCCTGGCGGGTAGTGATCAACCATTCCAAAGAAGCATTGGATGATTTTAAGGAACCGCTAGGAGATGAGAAAATAAAAAAGGCGGGGCATAATATAAAGAGTGCTGTCCTCACGTTGAAAAAATATGGTTTGGAAGTGAAGGGCCGGCTCTTTGATACGATGTTGGCACATTATCTTATTGAACCGGAAGCCTCACATGATCTCGGTATCCTCTGCAATCAATACTTAAATTATCAACTTCAACAGGAAGGCGATGAAACCAATCGCCTTTGTGAGCGCGTAGATCAAACCCTTCAACTCAAGCAAAAGCTTTACAAAGAACTGGAGCATCGTCATCATTCACTTCTCATGCGCGATGTGGAGATGCCTTTGGTAAGCGTATTGGCTGCCATGGAGTGTGAAGGTGTAAAAGTAGATGAAGGCGTGTTGAAAAAAATGTCAGATTCACTAAGAACTGATCTTGAAAAAATTCAGAAGTCCATTTTCACGATAGCGGGAACAGAGTTCAACATTGGATCTCCTAAGCAACTCGGGGAAATACTCTTTGACAGAATGAAGTTGCAGGACAAAACCAAGAAGACAAAAACCGGACAATATGCTACGGGCGAGGACGTTTTGCAAAAGCTTGCAGGAGAACATGAAATCGTCAGGAAGATTTTAGAATTCCGCGAATACGAAAAACTGAGATCGACCTATGTGGATGCTCTGCCAAAAATGATAAGCAAGACCGATGGGAGAATCCATTCTGATTTCCGGCAGGCGGTAGCGGCCACTGGAAGATTAAGTTCAAACAATCCGAATCTTCAGAACATTCCCATCCGCACAGAGAAAGGAAGACAGGTGCGCGGTGCCTTTGTGCCGCGCGATAAGAATTTCCTATTCATGTCTGCCGACTACTCACAGATTGAATTGCGCATTGCTGCTTCCTTTGCGAAAGATGAAATCATGATCGAGGCATTTCGCAATAAGCGTGATATCCATACGACCACCGCTGCCAAAGTATTCAAAGTAGAGTTAGACAAAGTGACGCCAGACATGAGACGCAAAGCCAAAGAAGTAAACTTTGGCATTCTCTATGGCAGCACGGCATTTGGATTATCACAGAATCTAAACATTTCACGTACCGAAGCGGCAGAAATCATTGAATCGTACTTCAAAGAATTTTTTGCCATCAAGCGCTATATGGACGATGCTATTAACCAGGCGCGTGAACAGGAGTATGTGGAAACCATTCTCGGAAGAAGACGCTACCTGCGCGATATCAATTCAAAAAATATCACAACCCGTGGCTTTGCTGAGCGTAATGCAATCAATGCGCCAATCCAGGGTAGCGCTGCGGACATCATCAAAATAGCGATGGTAAACATTCACCGCTGGTTGCAAAACGAAAAACTTAAAACTAAAATGATCCTGCAAGTACATGATGAATTGGTCTTCGACCTTCACAAAGACGAACAGGAGATCGTTAAACCAAGAATCATCGAACTCATGAAGAGTGCCGTAACCTTAGAAGTGCCGATGGAAGTGGAAGTAGGGGTGGGGAAGAATTGGTTGGAGGCGCATTAACCAATGTTCGAAAGGAGGCTAAAAAAAATTAATTCTTCTTGATTAACACAAAATTTCCTCCTTCATCACCAACATTTTGAATCTCGCCATAGAGTGGTTTTGTGTCAGCATTATTTTTCATTGCCGTTTTAACTTCATCAAATAGATCTTCAGAGGGAAGAAATTTATTTGGGTTCTCTGTTAAAATTTTAAGAAGATACTTCATGAATACACTTTTGTCCGGCACTGTCGTGAGTGAGCCACTCGTCATTGCTTTTCGACTAGGCCGTCTCATCATATCGGCTATATCCGGACTAGCGTTATTGAAAGGTGCACGCGTCTTAAAAATGCCTCCGCTAAAGCAAGCATCGGCAATCAACAAGGTATGCTTGGAGTTGATGGCTCGAATATTTTCCACCAGAGCACTGTTGCGAAACCACTTGGTTGTTGTTTTTTTCTGCGCATCGGAAGGAAGCCAATACCCAATATTGGTCTTCTCATCAAAATAACCGTGGCCCGCATAAAAAATAAGAAGATAATCTGTTGGCTCAATTTTACGGCTCATTTCTTCGAATGCAATGCTGACGTCTTCAAAGGTTGGGTTTTTCAGGAAGGTTATATTACTCTCTTCAAATGTATATTTATCTAGTAGTAATTGCTTAAGAAGCCCCGCATCTTTGATCGGTTCACTTAGTGAAGCAATGGCAGGGTCTTGATACTCTTCTACTGCCATGAGCAATCCAAAATAACGATGTTTTTTAATAGCGTCACTTTCCACAACAGGCGCGGTCTTGACTACCGTTGCCTCGCGGCTGACTTCAGGTTCTGTGGGCTGAGTAACAGGTCCAGTTTTGTTTTCTTTGGCTGGTGATGCAGTTTGGTACGAAACAGCAATCTGTTTGATGGCGTCAATGCGTAATTTTTCCAAGGCTACGGCATCCTGATAGCGAATCATCAAAAGACCCCACTCCTTTTTTTCCTCTTCACTGATCTTGCCTTCAATATCTTTTAGCAAGGCTTGTGCTTCTGCAAAACAGGAAGCGGCAGGGTCGATCTGCCCTAAAAGGTCTAACACTTCACTGTATTTTTTTGCCGCCAAAGTTGCTTTCGCAGTTTGGATTTCTTTCGCGCACTTCTGGTTCTGCAGGGCCTGATAGACGATAATGGAACGATCCTGAACGGTGTTGAAACATTTTACTTCTTCGGGAACACTCATCAGCAAAGCCAGCGCCTGCTCATAATTTTGCATCAATAGCAAACTTTCTGATTTCGTGAGAATATCAGAGCACGAGGTCTCATAGTACTGGATAATCTTCTGCTTGCCAGTTTCAATAAACTGTTTGAACTGAGTATCGGTGGATGAGATTTTTGAAATCGCATTGGCGATTGACAAGGGCACCGTATTTCCACTGCCTGTGATTTGTTTTGTGAAGGTGGAGAAAATGATGTTGTTATCGACCTGTTTAATGAATAAGCTGAGTTCAACTTTTGTAGTGGTTATTTTCGCCATTCCTCCTTCCACCACCTTGCTTTCAATGACAGAGAAAGCGGGGTAAATGGTAAAGTTGCCCTTCGCAGGGGAAGCTGCCAGGCCAGACGCAGTGACCATCTGCGTTATTTTTGTTTCCAGTTTTGTAAGTTGAGTGGCATCCAGGCCTTCTATTAAGGCAGGCATGGAAACAGCGAGCGCAATTTTACCCACATCATTGACCGATTGCGAAAAAGCAGCGGTTGTCACGAACAATGACAGATAGAGCCCGATGCATTTCAAATTGTTGCGAATCAACATCATCAAATCTATTGGGTTCATTAAAGCCTCTCCCCATCTAATGGCTATGTTTTGGCTACTGGTATAGCACCCCTCTCCGGCCGGAGAGGGGAAGGCAAATTTTTCTGTCGCACAAGCTTGTAAGGGGCGAGGCTTAAGGTGCAATTTGAAATGTAGCCTTTTCATTTGATGGTTATATAAATGGTGTTGCCTTTTACGTCTTTTACAGTCTGCATCCCCAGCGTTTTGAAATACTTAAATAATTCCAGTGCAAATTTATTAGGGTTGTAATTGTTTCCGGTGGCAGGGTCTTTTAAGGGGATACGCACATCGTCAAAGATCATTTTCACATCGGTGGTGCCCTGGATGTGGTAGTTGTTTTTATAGGCATTTTTCTCCATCCACAATTCCAATTGATCCGATAAGGGCAAGCCATCCGTTCCCGCTTCGGATGACATTTTATATTCCGAGCCTGCATCAAAACTGATATCGACAATAACCGATTTCCCGTTGTTTACAATTTCGTTGAACTTCAGTTGTAGCGTATTCAAAAAACCCTCAACACAGTTTTCCACCGCGCGCGAAGCAAGCTTCCCAATATCATCGGTATAAAATTTACTGCTCTCCCCCACTTTATTCGCTAAGGAGTTTCCGGTTGAAGCTTCATACCCTGACAGTACCAGTGTTACGGCATTTCCTGTTTCTGATTTCAGCACACTTACTTCAGCCTGCACATACACATCGGCACCCGACATTTCAATGATCTGCGATTTGATGTCACTCTGGTTATCGGAGGTGAAAACACTATTGTCTTTTGCTGCCTTTAGCTTGCCTACAAAATCTACAGTTGTAAAACCCCGGCTGTCAAAACCTTCCTTGATTTTCGTGATGGCAATCCTGCGGTTTACGTCTTCTTCCAAAATAGTGCGGATGTCCTCCCCCTCGCGGGTAAAAGGAATAACCATGATTTTTGGTTGGACGGTAACAACATTACTTTTTGGTGTTGCCCCGTTTTGGCCAATGGCGATGCCAACACAAAGCATCGTGATGAAGAGTGAACTAAACAAACGGGCAACAACTTTTTCCATCATATGCTTCATTTTTGCAGCAGTGTGCACATCAGCGTTTCTCCGGCATTCACTCTATCAAGAATTTCTTTTCCTCCTTCTGTTACAGAGCATTCGGTAAAATCATCACCGGCAATTTTTGCTACTTTAATAAGACCAATCTGCGTGGGATAAGGTTTGCCATCAATCAATTCAGTTTTGTTCACCGCTAGTTTATCTCCTTCTTTGAAACCAAAGCTCCGTCCTCCGGCAATGAGTACCATCGAGGCAGCTTCTTTTTTGGTAGCCAGCACTTTGCGGATTTTCGAAGTTAGTGGGAATTGCTTAATAATATAAGCATTTAGATCTTCATCAATAGATTTAAGCGCTTCGTTAACGGCACTTTCGGGCGATAGCATCAAGGGGCTTGCTTTCGTTTGGAAACTTTCTGCTTCAGTAGCGATCGTAGATTCAACGGTAATCATCTTTAAAGTGAATGCCGCACTCGCTTTGTAGCCATTGATGCTTCCATCGGTATTCTTCATGGTGTACACATTCAACTTCCCGATGTGGCCTGTAATCAAAAATTGTGCGCCTACGGCAGCGCCTTGCTTAGCAATATTTTTACTGTCCAGAAAAGCTTCCGTTTTTTGAAATTCCAGCTCCTGAGTTACCTTATCCAGACTCAGCCTGTCCACTATGGTAAACCGTCTGGCATTGATAAAAACAGCCTCTACCTTTGTCGTTACAACATTGGCATACTTTGAATTTACCTCTGTAGTAAAGGGCATCACCCCCACAATGAGTTTTAAATCTGTTTGTGAGTAACCCCAAAGGCTACTCACAAAACAGAGGAGGATCAAACTACAACGGCTCATTAATAATTCTTTGACGATTTAACAACCTTGATGAGGTTATTGACAACGTTAAGATTGGATTGCAACTCTGGCAATATAATAGGGGTATTCTCTTTTACAAAGTTGAGCGCCTTGGTAGCTTTTGGCGCCTGCATCGGGCTAGCTTTTGACACATCGCTTGAGGCATCCGGTATTGCTGTAATGATTGCGTTTGCGGATGCGATCTGCGCGGTAATGTTGCCTGCCAACGATACGAGTTCTTCCAGTTTTGGTTTTTTTACCGTTAGGTCAGCATTGCCATCCACCGATTCGCCAAGTGTTCTTTTATACAGCTCGGGAATTAATTTGGTGTTTTCATTAGTTGACACCACAAGTACGCCCACACCAGTGGCAAGATTATCCACGCTCTGTACACCGGAGGATTTGGGGGGCGCCATTTTTTCAATTTTTGCTTGGCGCTCAAGGGCAGCTGCATCTTTTAATTCCTTTTGCATCTGTGCTTTCACGGCAGCGAGTTCATCCGCTGTCATTTCCTGCGCGTAGCTGGTTTGTAGCGTGGCGAAAAGTAAGCCAATAAGAATGGCAGAGAGGAGAATTAATTTGTTTTGCATAACAGTTATTTTTTTGGGGTTGAGGTATTAAAAAAGAAGTTGAGTCCTAGTAGTGGTGCTACTGGTTTTTAGGAGCTATCTAAACACCTTAACAAAGGTAATGATCGCATCATGGTTGTCGGTTATTTGCCCAATATGAAAAGATTAAGAATTAGGGTTGCAACCTCCTTTAATAAGGCCAACGAAGTTAGGGAAAGAATATACTAAATCAAATAGATCCTATAGATTATGGGCTATTCAAAGCTGCTAATTCTCTCTCCATATTAACCCTACCTTGTTTTTCGTATTGATTTTGAAATTCAGGCGTTTTAAATAGATGGGGCTTTTGGAGAAATGATTTTAACACCTTGGCGCGTCCCTCGTTGTAAACAGCATCCGGATACACCGCATATTCCTGGCGGATCTGACAGCAATAACGGTTATAGGTTTCTGATTCTGCCCCGAGAATTGCCAAATCCGAATCGGTGAACCAGTTCGTATCGCTATCTTCACTTATGGAGTGCCCTTTGGTTGCTAATATATGACGCTTACACCTTTCTATGCGCTTGGGTTCTATATTTAAAGAATGCATCACGCGTTCCGCCCAGATCGCACTTTGTTCTTCATTATCTTGTTGTGTAACATCGTAAACAATATCATGATAGAGTACAGCTAACACCAATACTTCCCAGTCCTCGATCTCATTTTTCACTGGGGTCAAAGCTTTATACACATTGGCAATATGAATGAGGTTATGGTAGAATCTGCCTCCCTCGAGGTAGCGCTCCCTCAGCTCATTCCAGTATCTTTTTTTTAAAGCCTTCTTAGTTAGCTTGTAAATTATTTTTTCACAGATGTCCTTAAGGAACCTATCTGCTTCGAACAATTCTGCATTGTGAGTAAAATTAAATTTTTCTTGATGAACCTTTGGTGACAAAAAGCCTTCTGCCTCCAGATATTCTTTATAGGATGGTTCCATATCATCTAATGGATTCTTCATTTTTGTGTTGTATCAGTCGTTTACACAAGTTTATTCGCACGCCTTTTTCATGCCGATGTTGCCATTGCCGGACAGGCTTTTGAAAATTATTGGCACAGAGATTTTCCTGATAGCTTGTGGCCGTAACCGTGATATCTCAAAATAAGAATTCCTTAAAAACTACCTCTTTCCTTGACAAAATGTTTCTTAAGCCACGGCAACGCAGTGAACACTTTTGAAACTTCGCTTACATTTTCGAGGGGAATATTAAATGTGGAGCCTGTACTATCCTGAAAGGAAAGGATTATTTTACTATTGACAATCTTAGGTTTGCCCTCGAACTTTGATACAACTTCAAATTCGTTAAGATTAGAAATCTTGTTGGGGTGGTAGCCCTTAATGGATGCTCCGAAATACATTTTTTGTGCTTTCCCATTATCTACCACACGTAGTAGTCTGAAAGAGTCTTTTTCATCGTTCTTTCTGATTTTGTAATGTCCGGGTTTTAATTCTTTAATATTCATCTTTAAAGGGGGTTAGTAAATAAGTTTTCAGTATTAAAATTAATGCAAAAAAATGAATGAGCAATTTAAAAGGATGAACTATCACCATCCATTTTCCATCATTTTCAGGCAGGCGTTTTTATCGCCCATGTCGCAACCTTTTGCATAGCATTCTTTCGCTTTATCTTCATCGTATAACAGGAGATAGTATTCACCCATTTTACCGTGACCTTTTGTATCTCCCATATCTATGGCTTTTTGAAGGTAGGCCAATACTTTCTCATCGGCATTTTGTTTTTCATCATTGAAAAGCGAGTTGCCCAGCGCTTTTCTCATGCCGATGTTGGCCATGGCCAGGCAGGCTTTTGAAAAGTTGTTGGCGCAAAGTTTTTCCAGCGAGGAGGTTGTGCCGGTGTTGGTGATTATCTTATTTTCTTTTACTGTTGCCAGTATGAATTCATAATAGCGATAGAGATAAAGGCTGTCGACAGCAGTTGGTATGCATGACACCGTATCATCCTGCAGTCTGATATATTTCGTTTGGTCTATCCAGTTGCTCACGCCAATTAACTCACCCTGCTCACCTATTTTAAAAACAAATACATCGCGGTCGGGAAAAAGAAACAGCGTGTCGAACACCTGAAGAAAATCAAAGGCGCCCGTAATACCGTAGGCAGAGACCTGTCCTTGTCCGTTGCTGGAGAAAGTGAACGTATCATAAAGCGCGGAGGAACTATCCGGTGAAGAAGAAATGGTAAATGTGCCACAGAGTGAATTGGAAAGGGTTCCCAGCTTCAGGTTATAAACTGTGTCTTTAGAGGACTGATCACTTTTGCAGGAGACGGCCCAGAGGCAGGTCATGGCAGCCATGAGAAAAAGGAAAGATTTCATGGTATTTAATTTTAGGTTGAGGAGCATTTGTTGAATTAATAATCTAATTTAATAAAAAATGCTTCTCAAATTTGAACTGGTATATACATTCGTATCACGTCTCAAAAATGAAATTCTTAAGGTATTTAACGTTTGCATTCTATATTCTTTCCCTTGGAGCAAACGCTCAGGACGACACAGAGGAAATTTGATCTTTCGGCTGTTCAGTGGCTATCCGGAAAATGGGAGGGTAGCGGCTATGCCGATCCAAACT
This sequence comes from Bacteroidia bacterium, assembly GCA_031401775.1. Lineage (GTDB taxonomy): Bacteria > Bacteroidota > Bacteroidia > Cytophagales > Cyclobacteriaceae > ELB16-189. Next base: position 21,469 of record JANNRV010000071.1, read on the forward strand.
ATAACCAAATCAATTCTTATAAGCAGATTATTGTTCAGAATTTTGAGCTTTCAATTCAATGCTCACCGGATAGCATTGGCATCATACTTAAAAGTGTGAACTCAAAGGGAAACCAAAAATTATATCTCAATGAAAGACATTGTGATGTTTTTTCGATTGACGAAAGATTTCAAAAACGTATCCGGTTGTTGTACTAAATCCCTATCGTGAGGGTGGCAGATGGAATGACAAAGAGCAGTTAATTCACTGGGTTAATGAGGATCATATCAGTATTTCATTAACGTATTATGCAAGATCAAAGGAGAACCTGATTCTGCATGGAGTGTTCAGGAGGGTAAATAACCCCTAACTCAATTCCAAATCAGTGAGGCATTTTAGTCAACTACTTTGAAGGTGGGTATTATCATTCAAACAAAAATTCAAATTGTGAGTCATTGATCAGTCATGTAGAATTGGTCGTGATTTAAGTAGCCAACGAATGGGTTCGAATACAAAATGTTATCTCCATTGTGAAAGCGTACCCTGATTTTGGTTTTAAATTCACCTTCATATTTTCTCAAAATGAACGCAACAAATTCCCGGGAAGGGATACGCACAGACCACCTTGTATCAAGTATAAAGAATGATCGTTCAATAGTTATCCACTGACCCGATGAGTTTATAGCTTCCTGGTAGCAAAATAGAAAATGATCATCATATCCTTCAACCCATTTTGTGGTTGGTGTTTGGTTAACAATATAAACAGGGTAGTACTTATTACAATGGTTTTCTTCATTTCGCTTCAGAGGGTCCTCCGCTTGAAAGTTGATGCTAGATTCATAGTCAGGCGTGACTTCCAGCCCATCGAATCGTTTAGAAAAATATGAGTTTGTTAACGAATCGGAGTACATACCCATTCCAATACTTGAATATTGAGTAGTGTCCCATAGCTGCGGAAGTTCGTTCCTCGAAAACGGTATTAACAAAGAGTCTGCAAATTTATATCTGCCAAGATAAATACAGGATGACACTCGTGCCCAGTAACCAGTTGGTTCAATGCACTGTTGGCTCTGTTTTTGAAAAACCACAGGTGAAGAGAACAGTACTTTATCAGAAACTATTTGCCTGCATGAAAAGTCTACCAACAATAAGATGTATGCTAATAACCGCAATTGACTTGACTGATCTAAGGTTATAAATTTCATAAGTATTTTATCAGCCGAAGTTTTTTCATGGGCGACACTAAAAAATTAACAACAACGGGTACGGATCGTAAAAGAATCCCGTTGCCTTGTCTGTGTTCTTCACCGACAAAGATTTGTTTTGATATTTTCTCGTTGGTGAAGAACACCAACGAGGGCGGAGACACTGAGCAACTCTTCCGATCTGTGTTGAATTTTCTATCATACTACTTTGAATGTGGGCATAAGGCCGAATACTTTCTTGTTTCTTCTCTTGATTCGCTTTTTTAGTTCATAATAGAAAGTCCAGAAATGCCAATCTTCGACATCATATGCCATGTGATGATAGACTTTGTCAAACAACTGCTTGGCCTCTGTGAACATTCCAAGACTTCTATAAATTTCAAGCTTATCCACATCGGTGGGATTTAATTCAAGTAACCGTTCTAGATTTGATTCATAACCCTGGCGAAGTAACCTTGCCCGTTTAGCATTTGATAATTTAGTTGAAAGCAATTCAATTTTTTTTTGAATCCTTTTCAACAATGGCAATTTCAATGCATATAACGTTGGTTCGTTTTTGTTGAGCGTGTTGTATTCTACCCAGGCCAAAAGCCGCAGACTTCTCTCAAGTTCGGAAGGGTAGTTTCCGGACTCCAAAACGTTGCTTGCCTGTTGAATTGCTATAGTGTAAGCTGCTGTTTCACTGGCTATCTTCTTCCCTTCGTTTGAAAAATATCTTTTGCGGATGCAATCCAGTTGGTTAGCTTCCCATGGCCTATATGTCCTTTTTGCATTTATATAAGTTGCCCTTCTTACAAGCCCAATATCCTGAAAAGTAAAGGCTTGATTGCAAGAGCCGCAATTGCTTAATTTTTCTCTGGTGTGCACATGGCTGAAATCTGACCATCTTATTTCACTTTCATAATAGTAAATAGGATGATCTTCTCGCTCAAACTGATGCTTCGCCCCACAATAGGGGCATTCAAAAGTAAAAATCAAATTACCTCGTGGTTCACTCATGGTTTTTACTAATGGTTTTGATCCCTGCTCACATAGGTTGCTTTATTCACACTAATTTCCGATCCCTGCGCCAGAAAAACAGATGTTGGCTTTTCGTTTTTTAGAAAGGAAAACTGATCACCATAGACATCACTGAAATCCACATCTATAGCATATTCAATGATCGGGTGAATTTGCCAGCGGGGATGTTCTACTTTATACTCCAACGTTTTGAAGGAATTCACTTTTGTATATCCCCAATAATGTTCTGTAATAAATTCTTCCTCACTACCCACAACAATCTCTTCAAGGCTCGCTGAAGCGGTAGCCTGAAACTTATTCCAATTACCTTTCTTCCAATGATACTCAACTTTCAATTCATCACTTGTCTTTTCCCATACGTGTCTCATCGGCATGGTTTCGTAATTTTCATGATAGAGGGTATTGGCAATAAAAGTCAGTGCGCTTCGTGGCACAATTTCTTTAATGAAAACCACGCCTCTTTTCCACTCCCCTTTGCTTTGATGTTGAACATAAAAGCGAAGGTTTACTTCCTCAAAGTTGATATGGAAAGGAATTTTTACACCCAACACACGGGTATTGACAAACATGAACCCCACCAGACTGATATAACATCGGTTGTTCCACCGATCAATTTCTGTATAAGCCGGCAGGTAATCCGAGAGCAGCGCAGGATCCACCACATAGTTGGCCATGATCAGGTTTCTCCATTCAGCTTTCAGGAAGGCGCTCATTGAAATAGTTGAGATTTGAATAACTAAATTTAGGGAAATAGTTGGACAGACGTTAAAGCAGATTTACTTTGTTTCTTAATGAAAAGCATTAAATCATACCCTGAGCGTATAGTTGCAAAGCTGCGATTGCCTATCTGGTTGTCCTGGTTCTTCTTTTGGATTATTATTTTTGCTACTGATTTATACTTTTCTATTGGATCAACGCGGCACAGTCACTTAACTGAATTAGGCGTTACCTTATTCTGTGCTTCAGTCTGCATAAGCGTGGGGTTATCTTCCCGCATTATGGTCAACCTCTATCCGGACATAGTCCTCTTTATTGATGCTGACCCTAATGGACTTGAGAATTGGTATGCCCAAAGATTGCAATGGATATTTCAGGGACACCGACCGATTATCGCAGGTATTTCATTTGCTGCGTTAGTGGAATTCACGGTTGGATCGCTCATCAATTCATTGAATCAATCCAGTGAGTTCATATTGTATTTCAGAATGACCTACCGAATGCTGGGTTTCTTTTTTCTAGGTCTTAGCCTTTGGTCTCTGGGAAATGTGTTGGTCATGCCTTCGCAACTACTGCGTTTTAAGTTTAAACCACGCCTGAGTAATCTTTCAGGTATAGGGCTTCAGGCTTTGGGAAGTGCTTTTTTAAAAATGTCTCTGATCTCCATCGTCTGTTTCATCTTTTTGGTTTTTACTATTTTGGTTTCACCTCTTGCGGGAAACGTCATCATATTGCTGTGGGTAGGAATAGGATTAGTTCTTATCTTTTGTTTTTTCTTATTGCCCCAACTTGGCATTCACCGTATTATGGCCCTTGAAAAACGACAACAATTAATTTCATTTTCTCATCACCTGGAAGAAGCTCTAATAAAATCCATGAACAATCCTAGTTATGAAAATATACAGCATCTGAAGGAAATGTTTGCCCTACAAACCTATTTGAAGAGTTTGAATGACTGGCCATTTAACACCAATGCATTGTGGCAGCTTATTTCAGCTTTGCTCATCCCGCTGATGTTGGTGATCCTCCAGATTATGTTCAGGCTCTAAAGATCAATCTGAGTTCGGTTACTTAATTCTACAAGCAATCTTTCACCGCTTCATACAATTGACTATGCTTAAATATAAACCCTGCTTGTAATAATCTCTCCGGTAGTACCCAACGGCTTTTCAACAGCAATTCGGTTTCTGTTCCAATTACAAATGCCCCAATTCTAAGCAGCCATGTTGGGGCGGGGATTCCAAATTTTACGTTCATCGTTTTCCTGAACGTTTTCATCAGTGTTTGGTTGTCAACAGGGTTGGGGGATGAGCAGTTAATGGTTCCCGCTATTTCTGCATGAGATTGAACAAAGCGCACAATGTTAAAAAGATCTTCAATGTGTATCCAACTAAATTTTTGCTTGCCGCTTCCTTGTTTGCCACCTAACCCATAGCGAACCAGGTTCATCAACGGCTGCATCACACCTCCATTTTTGCCTAAGACAATCGCGATTCGTAAAGCTACTTGTCTGGTGTGGGGCAAGCTGAAGGAGAAGAACGATTCTTCCCATGCTTTCGCAATACCTACTGAAAATCCACTTCCAATTTCTCCTTTGCTTTCCGTCATGGGGCGATCTTCGGCATGGCGGTAAATCGTAGCGGTACTTGAATTGATCCAGAGGGGTGGAGGATTTTTGCATTTCAACAGGGCTTCGCCCAATGCCTTTGTGGTTTCCGTGCGGGAAGAAAGAATTGCTTTTTTATTTTCTTCAGTATACCGACAATTAACAGATTTACCAGCCAGGTTGATCAGGAGTTCAGAGTCTTCCAGCGCATTGATAATGGCATGGTCATCATTCCACTGAATGGTGTTTGGCTTTCGAGCGATGATGAGGACCTTGTAACCTGCCTTTTGAAAGGCTTCGGTAAAGTAGTGCCCAATAAAACCTGTGCCACCCGCGATTACAATTTTCATTGACATGGTGTTTTAGATTAAGTTATTGATGGGTGGTTGAAATGTGCTTCATCCCTAAATGTGTTAGAACCCATCCTAATAACGTGACGATTGGTTTAAGTTATGGTTTGCTAGTCTTTGGAATCGTTCTTTAGACTACCCTTTGTATTTTTATTGAAGTTTTTTTGAACATATCGCTTGAGTATCTCTTTTGGTGTGTATTTTTTAAGTGCCAAAATGCCCTCCAAAAAATTGACCAACTTTTTATTAAAAGGGCTCAACTTTTTATTCTCACGCTTCCAGTACATTTCACCATCTTTCTCAAAAACCACCTTACTTAAGTCAACAGAAGTTTCCAGAAGAAATATTCCAGTTTTGTCTGTAGACGATAAATAAGAGAGGTCAACTTCATAATTACTTGTATCATCCTGAAGAATCGCTAACACCTTTATTTTATGATGATTGTAATACATGGATCTTCCGTAAAAATGATCGCTGCGAAAGATATAATGCTTCATCGTTTGAGGATCTGTGTACTGACATTCCAATCTGTAGGAACCAATTACACCATCGTTAGCTTTAGAAATGAACATCAACTCCGTTTTTACATACTCCGCCTCAATGATTTTTCCATTCCTTTTAAGTTTTTTTGCTTCACTGCTGCCCCAAATCAGAGTGAGGACTATAACTCCAACGATCAAAATAAAGACGATACCTCCGATTTCCATTTAGCTCTTCATTATTAACTGAACATCAAAACTGCAACCGAGCAGCAATTATAGGAATTTAGTTACTAGGTTTTTCTTGAAAATGATCTGAGTTTAATTATCTAAAAAAATCTTTTGGCAATAAATATCGAAGCGCCACCATACAATACCGCAAAAATAAAACCCATGATGACTCCTGGCAACTGCTTGGATTCAAAGACTTCTTTACTAAAAACTACCTTTCCCTCCTTTTCAATTTGATATAATATAAAACCGTAATGGGAATAGTAAACCCTTATCTTATCACCAACCTGAATGTCCGCGAGAAGCTGATCGAAATTGTTCGTTTTATTGAAGAATCTGAAATCTTTAGGAAGCCCATCAACACGAAGGTTGAATGCCAGGTTTTTGGCCCTGTTTTTTCCATAAGCAATGTCTGTCTCTCTCTTGGTTATGATGCCTTCATAGGTTTTTTCAGCACTAAGATCAATTTTCATGTTTTCACATGAGGTTACCGTTGAACTAAAAATCAATAAGGTAACAATCAGAAAAAATAAAGAGGAGATGATGCCTCCGGCCTTACCACCTTTTTCCTTCTTTTTTGGCAGAGATGATGATGATGTTGTTGCTTCCTGTATATCCCAGTTTGAACAGCGCTGATCGGCCGCGACAGGTTTAAGGTCATCCTTAATTAAAGGTTCGTGAATTATCCGTTCACGAAAATGAGGGGATTTCCTCAGCTGACCGACAATCAATTCCATTAACTGTTTATTGGAAGAACTGACACGATATCCAGTATCAAATCCCTCCAATGTTGAGTCAAAGTTGAACATCCCTAAAGAGGTTGTAATTTCTTGCCAGATTTCTATAGGGCCAAACGATTGATGCGTTATTTCTTCTTTTATAATTTCAAGACCAGGTATGGATTTGATTTCATAGAACAATACACCTTCACTAAAAGATTCATCGAGGTTGAATGAGATGGAGGCACCATGTTCATGAGGATAGTAGAAGAATTTGCTTGGTGAGGAAGTTTCATCTTCTATTATTCCATCAGTCTCCGCAAGGCCTGGTTCACTTGATACCGGCTGAGCAGAAGTTTCAACTTTACTTTCTTCCTGTTTTAACCGTTCATGAAAATGGGGGGATTTTCTTAATTGCGCTGCAATTAAGTCCATTAGGTTTTTATCGGAAGAATTAATGGTGAAATACCCTTCGTCTAGTTCTTCCTCTATATCGAATGAGCCCAATGAAGTTGTGACATCTTCCCATTTTTCAAGCGGGCCGATGGATTGATGCGTGATCGTTCTTTCGAGAATCTGAAGATTTGAAATGGAATTCAATTCCTCGAAAAACAAGCTTGACATATTGTGCCCTTCTCTCAGGTAAATAGAATTAGTACCACCATCATCCTTGGCATAGTACGCGAATTCACAGGGTATTACAACTTCATCGGGTTTCTCCATAATAGCATGAATATCATCCCAACATTTATGATCACTACTTCTGAATTTATTGATTTATTAGTTTTAAGTATCAGCGTATTTATTGAGTAACAGCTTGAATTGCGGAGTATGCTCCTCAGCGGTCTGTTGTTGCTTCAGTAAAATCTCTACAGCTGTAAGAGGGAACCAACGCACTTCGGCTATATCATCACTTCCCTTCGGTTCTCCGGAAAGACAATCCGTAGAAAATAAACAGGTAATAATTTTATCTTCTTCGGATCTGTAGCGCCAATCGTCAACGCGAAAAGATTTCTCATAGACCATAGGAGTAGTTTCAATCTCTCCGCATTCTTCTGTAAGCTCGCGCTTGGCCGCTTCTTCATAACTATCATCAGTAGGATCGGCAAAACCTCCCAACAGGCGCCATTTATTGTCGATGGTTTTTTTTCCTAATAAGAGCTCTGACTTGCCATTTCGAAAAACAGCAATGTCTACCGTGGGATAGACTTTTACGTAGGCATTTGAAAAAGCGTAAACCATGCCTACTCTGAACCCCTCTGAATTCAAAACATGGTCGCTAATCTGTTCACGGCTGAGAGTATTGTCATGTGTACTCGACTTTGGTAATTCAACCACTTCAAATCGGCCGCTGTAGTGGCTTATAAAGTTTGTGCCACTGCCATACAATTTGAATTCAGCGCTTGCAGAGAAGTTGGTCAGCAAAAGATCCAGATTTTGAGACCAATCACGATCTAGTGGGTGGTCGGGTAGGGGCAGGACATCCACATCAGGGTAATCCTGGTTGATCAGATTTTTCCGCGAATAAAAATCAAGAGGATTTTTCCGGCAACCCTTCACTGGGGAAACACCCAATACTAACAACACTTTGCTGTGCTTCTTTTTTACCAAATGCAATAAAGCTTTGTGGGAATCCTTCAGGTAAGGGGTTTGAAATCGGGCAATGATAACTCCAATCGTGCTCATACTTCTCGCTGTTTATAAATACCAAACAAAAGCCAAATTGAATAAAGGCTTGTCTTATATAAAGGTATCTAAAATACTATTGATGCGAAAGATCACTAGTGTAGGTAATTGGCTTTGAGGGGTTTGTTAGACTGATGGATTCTATCGTTAGGTCAATTGTAGTGGGTTCACCAAAAATGACTTTGAGCTCATTTTCTATTGCCTCCCGCTGCGCTGGGTCTCCCCATCCTTTAAATATAATTCTTTTATTTATCGATTGATGCAAACTATAACCCGCCATAGAAAAACCTGAAAGACGTTTTGAAACATCTACATAGTTGATAAACCTGCCAGCATGGTCATGAAGTATTACCGGGTTTCGAGCTTCAAGATCAAGCAAATAGGGTATTTCATCTTCAATAATCAAGCGGCAAAAATCCCCTGTTCGGTAACGTACCAAAGGTAAGAAGGGGTTGAGGCCACCCGTAATCACTAATTCTCCTCGCTCACCAGCTAACACTTCTTTATTTTTTTTCACATCCAAAACCTCAAGATAAAGGTCAGGGCGAATTGCTTTGTAACGTCCTCGTTCTTCCACCGCCACCATCTTACATTCAGTGAGCGAATAGATATCGAGCACAAGACATTGAAAGTAGTTTTCAAGTTTTTCCTTCACGCCTTGGTTAAGTTTAACGGACGATGATACCATGGCCTTTGGATGAATCCGTGGCTTCAATTCAAGCAGAGAAAGAAATGCAAACGGATCACCGGTAAGTATCTCTGGGTTGAGTCGCTCCAAATAAAGAGCACGGTCATTGGAATCAATCCATTCATTTGGGTTTAAGTTAATCTTTACCACACCTGCTCCTTTCAGGTAGGTAGAAAGTGAAGCATAGGTGAGGGCGGAATGCTGTGCGCAGATGACGGCTATCGCTACTGTGCCAGTGCATTCTGTCAGGTAAATGTTATGGGAATCGAGGATAGACTGAAGTTGGGGAAGCGATAGTGCCTGCGAGAAAGGGTCGAAGAGGATATCAATCGGTACTGCGGTGGTACCTGATGTTTGATAGACAAGTAAGTCATCTAAATCGCAATCGTGAGAAACAAATTTCCATGCATTATTTTTTATGTCCAACCGGGAAATAGTTGGCTGATTGTAAAATAGTTCAGGCCGATCGCTATAAAATGGCACGGTTCGCCTGCACCAATCAACATAAGAGGTAAGCCATTCGGGTAGAGTACCTGCCTTCCAAAATTCTTTTTTATTGCGAATACGTTTGGCGTACTCATTTAATTTTTCAAGATGTTGAGCCTTTAGTCTGTCGCCACTTTGAAAATTAAACTGAGGACTATGTGGGCATTGCTTTAGTTTGTTAAGAAACGAGACGTCAGAAAGCAATGGGAACCTCTCCGCATCGGTTAGGGCCACGGTAGGTTTTTTACTCCCTGCCATAGACGTTTGCAGCTTCACGTGCCTGATCTTCTTCCATTTTCTTTTTTATGGCCTTCATGCGCTGTATCTTTTTATTGGTTTCTAATAAAATGGCTAGCCTCTTTACAGTATTCAATCCATCTAATTTATCGGCTGCCTCTTGTTGTGTTTCACCTGTTGGTAGCACTGAACAACAACGCAGGGCAAGGCGTACAAACTCTTCGGTGCGCTCATCGTCATCAATGTACTTTTGATAATTCACATGCATACTTAATTCTGGCAATTCCTTCATTAAAAAATGATTGACTTGTGATAGAGATGCCGGATTATTAAAAAATAGCTCTTGCCAAAAAAACCAGCACCCCAGGTGGATGGAGATCAATTGATTTTGATTGAATAAACTCAGTTCTACTTGTGTTGGCAGACTTGAAGCAGGCATTAAAGGATTGCCCGATATTTTCCGGAGTAAGTCAGCGACCAACGCATTGGTATGTAGGGTGCCGGGTGGCGTGTGTAGCGATGGCTGTAAAAATTCAATAGGGCACCTTTTCAGATAATTCATGAGCGTATACAAATCAGCTGAATTATTTTTCATACCGCGGTATTCATACTGTAATTCTTTCTGGAAAAAGCTGCCGCAAATTGTAACAGTTGCGCCTCGTTGGTTACATACGCTATTCGCCAGCCCATTTCTCTCAACGCTTCAACTTCTTTTGGGTGATAGTTGGGCTGAGAATGCAACACCAAAGTGCCAGAGCCACCTGCATTTTCGAGGGCGGATTTTATCACAGCCCAGTTACTTTTACCATTTCCGTTATCCGCACCAAGCATGCTGAAGATATCATCATCTGTTACGATAACAATGTGTGATGCATTTGGTAGCTTATTTAGGAAGGGTTTTTCTAATCGAGGAATCCCATAGGCATACCCCGTTCCAAGATAAGAAGTAAGGACGGTAAGAATTTCCTGTTCAGAAGAACTAAACCCTTTCGTTTCTAAAAAACTTCCAGGCTCACCTGAAAGACAGCCCATTACTTTAACCCCTGCACGCAAGGCAGATAAACCAATCACAGTGGCGGCTAATACAGGCCAGGAAAAGTTATAGCGGGGATTCTTCATCGAACCCGAACAATCAATACCAATGTACACGTCCAATGGCTTCTTACTAAAGATAGGATTATCGTCTGGTCCATACACCCTTTTGCGCATACCATATTCCGAAAATAGTTGGGGCGAAGCGATAACCGATTCAAGCCAATCCACTTCTTCCATCGGATCGCTAAGATCCCATGTGTCCAGTCCTTCAGGCAAAGAAAGTTCCGTACTGCGCGCCACGTCCACCGGAAAAGAAACCAAGTGAGGCAATGCGATTTCCCTGTAATAATTATTGAGTAATTCTTGCTCGCTTATATTCGCATTTACCTGTTTGCCTAAATCGACATATTGCCCTGGCTCTAAGTAGCGTTGCTCAGGGCCAGTACCTCCGTATTTACTTTGACCTTCGCCAGGTTTATGAGCTCCTTTTTTATTTTGTTTACTTTTCGCAGAATCTTTTTTAATGCCATTTTCAGTTCCCTGCTCTTCGCCTTCTACCATTGTTGCAGTTTCAGCGGCTTCAGTTCTCGGATCCACTGCTTCGTCTTTCGAATCCTCAATGGCTGTCAACCCACCGGCCAACTCGCCTCCAACCCCAGCTTTCTCAGCATCGAGTTGTTTACTCATGGAACTGCGCGCTTCCTGAAATTGTGCTTCTTCTACTAAATAAGGATACATCAACGCGGCATATCGACCGGCTCCGCTCAGCCAGTCTTTTGAATAGCTTCGCAATAGCGAGGCAGCCAATGAAGCATCCGCATCAATCTTAGCCGAATGCATTTTTAAATCTGAAGCTAGATGTCCACGATTTAATCTCCATAGGTATTCATACGTGCGCATGATAAACAACCATACTTCCGAGAATTTTATTCCTTTATTAAGCTGTTGAAACACAGCCGCCATGTCAAGGCTTTTGGTACGGTGCAACCGATCATTGATTAAGAGATCAGCGTAGATATTAGAAACAAAGGGTGCCCTGTCTTCAATACCAGTAAGGCCCCACCTCATTCGGGCTAGCATGCGGCCATGGTCATCGAGGTTGGCGGGCACAAACACATGATGGCCGATTTCATGCGCCAAAATCTGTAAAGAAAAATCACCCACACCTGCTTTATCAATTTGCTCAAGATCAATAACAATACGGTGATCAGTAAGGCGTATCATGGCGAAACTTTCTTCGAGGCCTTCGGCTTTAGCCTGTGATGACTTCTTACACCAAACAGGTTCCCTCAATTTTATAAATCCGTTCCATATCCTCAACGCAGTGGGCCAGTTGGCCGACCAGGTTTCGAATAGTGAGGAGCCTAAAAGCGTTAGTTTAGTCATGCTGACCAACCATAAACATAGATAAAGTGTGATGTCTTGCGAGTAATAACAAATGTACAATCACCTTCCGCGCATGAGCTCGCATCATCAAACGGAACAAGGTGTTTATTCTTCTGTTTAAATTTTTCCAACCCTTTAACAGTTGACTGTTGAATGACTATTCCTGCTGGCACCGGAACCTCTGACAACAGAATCATGCCAAGAGAATCTGCAAACAAGGCATTGGTATTGGTGCCATCGGTTATCACTAGCTGCTGCTGGACGACTGCCGCAATTGGAGGAGCTTTGAAATTTCCACCGATGCCAATGAAGCCACCCGCCTCGCCTATGAACTGTGGTTTCTTGAGACCTATCCATGGGCTGGCTGCTAGACTTATGAAATCTGCTTTTGAAGGAAAAAGTCTGAGCAAATCCTGCTGTACTTTTTCAGGAAGTAAAAGATATGAGCTAATGGCTTTTGATCGAAGGTGTGCCATACCACAGAGCCAGGCATTGATGCGACCACAGGCCAACACATCTCCTACAGATACACAGCCCTGCACAGAATCTTTCATCCCTGAAATCCATGTCATGACCTGCTGAGGACGATATTTTCGAAGGCTTTCCAACGCTCCATGAAGAGCGTTCACTATTTCTGATGAAGAGCGTTGAATAAGGTTTGGTATCAAACCATACAATTTCCAGACCTGCACATACTCCTGTTCATATTGCAGTGCACTGCCATTGCCAATTATTTCCAGTGACGCGATATAAAGCGTTTTGAATAGGCTGCGTAGAGTAGAAGGTTGATTTTGGGTACAGCTAATAATAATGGGTTCAACGGCAGACACCATCCATGAACTAAACACATTTTTGTCAATGGTGCCGTACTTCATCGAATACTGCTGGAAGATTTGTTGGTAGACTTCAGAAGATTCTTTGAGGTGATCGATTAATGGCCCATACGTTATTTTCGCCACTGAAGCCATCGCCTATAATTGTTATAACGCTGAAATAAATACTTTAGCTTCAGAATATCATCTGCGCGATATCCGTACAGTTTTTTCTCTTGCGACCATCTGAACAATAGCTTTTCGATCTCCAATATGCGCCTGTCTATTTCACGCAAGGGAACATTTTCCAAGCCTGCTTTGAATTGAGCTTCGAGTGCATCCAGAGGGTCATCCTCATCTAAGTTTTGACTTAAAAAATCCTGACATGATAAATCAAAAAGCTTACGCAGCCAAACAATGCGATCTACCCGGTAGCGTTGATTCCCTTTTACCTCAAAAAATGGTGATTCCATATGTGGTGAAAGTGAATCGTGTAAAACAAAAGGAAGTATTTGACGGATGTCTTCTAACTCTACTTGCTTGTTGCCCCTGAAATACGCCAGTGCTTTAGAGAAAATAAGGAGGGTGGTGATTTTCCGCACGGAGAGCCCATTTAAGGTTTGTGAGCCCAAGTCCTTTACCTGGTCTTTACCTGTTTCTTGTCGGAACAAGGTATTGAAATCAAGGCCGGAAAGTTTGGCTGTATCTTTGGTCATGTACTCCAACTTGTCGGATGCAGGTTCAAAAAACTCGAACTGACGACAGAAGAATTCAATACGTTTGCGCAAGGGGGCCGGAATTTCTACCGCGCGAAGTTGTTTGTTAATCGCATCCAATTCTTGTTCCGAAAAAATGATTTCTTCCGGTATCATGGCTTCAGGCTTGAAGTTCAATTCAATCCGGTTCTGCAGCTCTTCAATAAAACGCGTATTAAAATGAAATGCGCGAACTACAATATCGATTCGGTCTTTCAATGCCTCAATCACTTGGTAGGTTCCTCCGCCTGCATCGTCATTAGCAGTGAGGTACCAGGCCGCTGGGGGGCATTCAAATATCTGGTCAAAAATTTCCGCATAATTATCAGACAACACGGTGAGCAATGCCGATTGCGTACGCGTGGGGATTCGGTTGTACTCATCAATGATCTTGATGCGCATGCCCAACCATTTTCGCCATGCTATTCGGATATCGGAAGTTTTTTCTGCTTTCACCATATCCGATGGAAGTGGATGGCCGAGCAAATCGGAAATGGTCATCTGTGGCTGTCCATGCTGAATAGCGCGCAATACATCTTCTTTTTCGTAGCCTGACAATAGGCCGAGTAAAATAGAGGTAGCTGTTTTTCCGCGACCCGGACCCCCTACAATCAGACATTTGCCGCGCACGATTAAGTTAAGGAGAGGGATGAGTACAAAGCTGGAGTAACACTGGCCGTTGGGCATGGTAACTTCAATCTTACTATCGCCAAATGTAAAATGCTTGGCCTTGCCATCATCGTATTCAATGTCATAGAAAGGACTGATAATAGCCGTGTTTGTGATCCAGAAGTAGGCTTGGCGAAGTTTTTCGTCTAGTTGTGTTTGGGGGACCTTGCCGACTATAGTTTTGTTTTCTTTATATAAATCTTCCACTTCGAAAGGAGCTTCCGTAGGTTCAGATTGTGGATTGGTAGGTGCCAACGGCACTTTCTTGAAAATATTTAATGTCTTACCAAAAAAATCTTCCATGGCTATGATTAAAAATAGTTGATCTGGTTTCTAAAGCTATTGTGTTAAGGCTTCGGGTAATTTATTGAATAAAGCTATTTATTATTTTCCATTGATGCCACTTGATCGAGGTGAATCAATGGAAAAAGGTAGACAGGCAGCATGCGTTTATTTAAAATTCCCGAAGATATTATTTCGTCTATCTTCGCTTTAAAAGGAGCTATTAATAAGATAGGTGGTACGACATCCTTCTTTCTATTTGTCCATGCCAAAAAAAGCTTAGTCAGTGGAATGCCAATACAAATTGGCCCTACCGCTATCATGCAAAACCCAATGAGGTCAACGGTTCCTTCCATTCGTTTATTTTTTGTTGTTCAGTGCTTCGGCCTCAATGTAATATCGATCTGCGGGGTTATCGGGGTCAATCAATACCCTTACTTTTCCCCGTTGATTAAAATTCTTTAGCATTTCAGAAGGGATATCCTCCAATGTAAAAATTACATCTTTCTCAGTTCTCGAATAGCGCCACTTACAGGTGAGGCGATAGGAAAGGGAAGCCGACTCTCCCCCTGTTTCTTCCAAACGTAGGAATTGGGCCTCGATTGGTTTGCCTTCCAATTTTAGCCATTGAATGTCGTTCTTTCTTTCTAAAAACCCCCACCAGTTTAGAATAAGCACAGCCGAACAGAATAATCCCATAAAACACAATACCATAATGCCTCCCCACGAGTTAACATTCCATCGGGTTGGCATACCTGTACGCACAAACTGCACCTTTGCTCTTAGCATTGCTACGGCTAGTAAAATCCAAGCCAGGCAGAATGCAGTGATCCCTAACATGTATCCATACCCACTATCCATTGTGTTAGTTTTTAAAGTTTACACCACTACTTCAGTTATCCATAAATGAAACATCTACATAATACCTCCACACATCGTCAGGATCGATGTACACCGTTATCTGGCGTTGCTTTGCTAATTCTTCAGCCGGATCATTTTCCGCAAAGTGTTCCGTTTTAAAAGGAATCATTTCACCGGAAGCAGGATTTTTCCAGGCAGCCATGATCACATAGCAACAATAAATACGCGAGTTTTTCTTGTTGCTTGGCCTTTCGGTATTCACATGGTGATGATCTACCACTACTCGATTGATCGGCACTGTGATCCGTTTCCCCTTCCCTTTCTCTATCAGTTCCTGCCGCATCTCCTCTGTATCATAACGTTTCCATTGGGCATCGGGTAGAAACGAATCATCGACATAATAACTGTAGGTATTTTCAGGATCAACATACACAGTGATACTTTTTCGGTCTTCTAAAAATAAAGAGGGGTCATACGTCCATTGGCTACTCGCAAATTCATAGCTATTCAGGTTTATTGAATCTTTCCACTGGGCAGTCAATATAAATAAAGGACTGTAAGAAAGATCACCCCCATCAAACAAGGAGTAGTTGCTGTGATGGGAAACCGTACTGTCTCCTATCATTCTTATCGTGACCATATTAATTGGTATATCTATTTTCTTACCCTTCTTATTGACAAGGAGTTCATTTCGAAGGCTAAACTGGCTTTCAAAATAGTTATGTGTGTAAAAAATAGTTAATAACCCTATTACTAATCCAAAGACACCGGGTACAATAATCTGGTTTACGTTATTAATCGCGGCTGCGGCTACCACCTGCCCTCGTTGAATATATTTTATCTTTTTTATGGAATACCGTACGGATAAAAACAGTAAGCCAAGGCTAAAAAGGCTAAAAAATAGAAATACATAGCCATAACCAACGTCATCGCCTAAGAGTTTATCTAAAAGATAATGCGCCCCACCAATCGCAATGAGAATAACAATTAGGGTAATCAGGATGCCAGTAAAATGTTTCCCCATGGGTATTGAACAGCTAGTATTTCTATTACCCTGACAATCCTGACTATTTTGTCAGGATCCGTCAGTTATTGAGTTGTTCTTTTAATCCTAATGCATAATCTGGGTTTAATTTCCTTCAGAAAATAGAATCCAAAAGCAGCTATGGTTGTGTCGAATAACAGGATAGGCCAGCTCTCAGGCAGAGTGTTGTAGCCGATAGTAATCCGGTAAATTGTAACGCCAAAAGGGAAAAGAGAGAAAACGATCAATCCCTCAATCAAGGTATAGGTGAGTAGATATTTAAAATCCATACGATAGATATAGGGTGAGCAAGAAAGCCTGAAGAATCCAAATCAATTGTTGTATAAATGTATAATTTCCTATATTTATTTCAATCATTTTATCAAATTGAAAGAGGTATAAATCCAATCATTCTAACCATTATGTTGAGAGCATAGACTGAATCTACAAAAGCACGATGATGAACAAATGGTGGGAATTAAGTATTGACGATTTGATAAATAAACTCAAAGGTTCTGATTACGAGAGGCTTGCAAGAGCATTCGATATAAAGTATGGTAACTATGATTATTCGAATGATGTAAGACAACTTTGTGAAGCTGAATTCACAAAATCCATTGATGGATTTACAGTTGACTTAAGGAAGGGAGCCTCTGTGCTAATATGTGGAGCAAATAGTGGATATGAAGTGCCATACTTAAAGAACTATAACCTAACGGCACTGGACATAAGTGGAACGGCATTAACTCATTTGAAAAAATCATTCACACAGGTAGAAGTTGTTGAGGGTTCTATGGATGATTTACCATTCAGATCAGCGTCATTTGATGGTTACATTAATTTACGTGCAGTGCAGTCGGTAGGTGTAGATTTGAATAAGGCGGTTAATGAAGCTATGCGGGTGACCAAAGCAGGGGGCAGCATATTATTTTCTATTCCGGATGGGTACATGGATAGTGGGACGTTAATCAAGGGAATGCTTAATGGCACTGACTTATATTTTGATCAAAGGCTACCCTACACACTAAGAACGGAACTTGAAATACTGCTTGATCGTTTCGGGGTCACACGGAGAAGGGCACATGAAATACCGTCTGAATTATTTATTCAGGCAATGAGGTAAAATGAATTAGTCCTCTGATGGTGCGAGCAAGAAAAGCCCCTAGCTTTCCTTGAGCAATACACACTCCTTCCTTTAATCAGTCTAGCAAAGTTGAGTAGTAAATCAATTTCTTTAATCGAAGTCGACTTTAAATGTCTTGGTTATAACCGGTTCTGGCTTTTCAACTTTAATGCTAAATACCTCGATAGGAGACTTGCCATCTTTTGTTGCTGAGATAGCCACATTAAAATCATATGCGCCATCTAGGGCCTTACTTTTGATCACGATAGTATTTTCTCCCTTCTTAATTCCTGTCCGCTGCGCTGAATTCCCTTGTGTTTTTCTTAACACTTTTCCATTAAGAGTAACCTCTACCTCATAACCAAAAGAATTGATATTGAGTACAGCTTCATAGTCGTAATTCGGAGCAGCTTCCTCCTCAGGACTTGGCGGCACTATTCCGCTTGGCTTATATTGATGATCATCGAGTTTGGAGAGGTCACCTTTTAGAAGCTTAGCTTCTTCTGCATCTTCTATAGGTTCCATGGGTGCTTCATTGAATTTCCATACACCTCCTTCTTTAATAAAACTAAAAGTGAAAAGCATGGCCTGCGGATCGCCCCCCCTATCAAAAGGATCGAACTTAGCACTCTTGGCCGCAAGCGTTACCAACGTGCCAGTATTGTTGTTCTCCAAAGCCCTGAGTATTTTGAATTTATTCAAATCAAGACCAGTATACATTTTACCACCCATGCCTTCAAAAAAGTCTTTGGGAAAATCCATTTTGTAAGCAATGCCTTGATTTTTCATTTTCATGTAGGAAGAGGCAGCCATGGCTGCTTTCAATTGTTCTGTATCTTTTGCTATAATGGACTGCCTGAATTTATCGAACGCAGTTTTAAAATCAGTTTCCAAATTCCTAGAGCTCTGGGATGTTTGTGCGAAGCCGATCATACAAAAAGAGCTAAAGGTTATTGCAATCAGCGAAGAAGAAATGAGGGACTGTTCCATAGTATTGAGGTTAGGGATTATATTCTTTAAAATTATTCTTATAGGGGTTACCATAAATATGGGGCGTGTTAAACGACTCTGGCTCAGGCCGATCAAATTCCCACAGAAACGCTTCTTTAAAATTCTTCCAGTAGTGATCCATTTGCTCTCTGGTTTGAGCTGATTTCCTCGCATCCTGGTTACCGAATCCAAGGTCAAAAAAGATTTGATAGATTATTTTCAATGATTCAAATGGATAATATCCAGTATTGGTTTTTGATTCGCCTAGGTTTCTATAGACGCTTCGCATTTCATCTATTGACTTCCCTAATACAACCAATATCCTCCTGTATTCATCTTCATTGGTGGTTTGTCGATAAGTATATTGCCTTGCTTCATTCACTGAATTAAGAATGTTTGACCATAAGGTGCGTAGGGCATCCTCAAAATTATTCCGCTTTTGAAAAAAATCAGTTAGTAAGGCTGCTGGTATAGCTATGAGGAGTAATATAAAATCTCGGAAAGTCTGAAAGAGATTATTGTCAAAGTAAAACAAAGTGGCTCCTACTATTATGAAGGCGCAAACTAAGAAAATAACAAATTTTAGTCGATTACGGAGGCTGGCTCGTGTCATGATTATTAAATGAAGATTAATTTAAGCCATGAAGATTATTTTTGATCAATAATAAAAGTACTTAACTTTTGAAATTACACCAAAGAAATTAAGGCCGATCTTTTAATTGGAATCACTATCGATATTTGTTAGCAATGAGATCTTTATATCTTTGAGTTTCAATATACAAATTAATTATTGTTGAGAGTTTCTATACTCTAGTACAATGCTGACAAACTATTTAACCTAAGCAATAGAATTTTTAAAAGAAACAATTAACCCGCGAAACAATATGGTTACTCGAGCAATAGAAAATTGCCTGCGCAATGCAAAGGAAAGAGGATGGGATAAAACCTATTGGGCATTTGATATTCATGGAACGATACTCAAGCCAAACTACAAACAAAATGAAATCAGCAGGGAATTTTACCCGGATGCAATTGAGGTAATGCAATGGCTTGGTAAGCGTAAGGACATTGTGAAAATTCTTTACACTTGCTCCTACCCTCATGAAATTGAGCAGTACATAGAACACTTTGGAAATCATGGAATTTATTTTGATTACGTTAATCAAAATCCTGATGTTGGAGATGGTGGCTATGGGTACTACAAGGATAAGTTTTATTTCAATGTAGTAATAGACGACAAAGCAGGATTTGATGGAGGTACAGATTGGACTGAAATAAAGAATGTAATTAAAAATTGGTAATACACTGAGGAAAGGCCTGATTCTGTGACTTCTAAACGTGATTTTTGAAAGTGCATAGATAAGGCGATCTTAGCAAAAAGACAGAACAGATGTACCTCCTCTTCCCCGGTCGACACCACTTACTCACCCAATTTCAGCATGATTATGTCGCGGAATTATTAAACAAGCTGCTTCACGATATTGTTGGCATTGATGGTCATGCTGTTGGCACCGATGAAAAAATCACTGCTATTATTTTTGCTGTCACCTCTGCCAACCACAGCAATACCCGCAGAAATCCATTGCCATTTTATATACGAGCATTAGCATTGGAGGAATTTGGGAAAGCGCTTTCTGTTCCTTGCTTTATTTACGGAATAGATGATGTTGGCAGTGTCACAAACTTTTCGAGCTATACGCTTAAAAGAATCAAACACGAAAGCGAGGGAGTATTTGATCTACGACCTGATAATGCATTGGTAATTTGCTCGACTCCGGTATTGGAGATGTACGAAAAAGAGGGTTTTAAAATTCTGCCTGCCGAATTGATTGATCGAAAAACCTGGAAGCACAAAACCCAGCTGCCATGGGATGTTGTTGAAGCCATTGCGTCAAATTCGGAATGGCAAACCGATCAATTGATTGTTAATGAAATGCATAGATCATCTTATGATGTTTGGAAAAAATACAGATTGGGGTCAAAGGTGCAAATGCTCTTTCGCGATAAAATGATCAGCGATGATGGCGACATCACCACTACACGTGATTACAATACCTATGTGCGGCAGATGGATGAAATAGCCGTTTTGAAATTTCAAGAAACTGCACCACATATACACGCGGGTCGAATTGGTGATATTGGTTGTGCCGTAGGTTCATGGATTAAACTAGCGTGCGATGATGCTCGTTTGCGCGAATCTGATTTTTATGGAATTGAAGTAGCGAGGCAGCTTTATGACATCTGCCAGCAACGCAAGCACAATGGAGAATTTAAAAACCCTTTTGTTTTTTTCTCCCAACGCAATGCAGTTACCGGTTTAGTGTTTGATAAAAACTCGATGAACACCATTCATACTTCTTCCCTTACCCATGAGATTGAATCCTATGGAAGCCGAGCTGATCTATTATCTTTTATCAAAAACCGTTATGAAGAATTGGCCCCCGGAGGCGTATGGATTAATCGTGATGTAGTGGGGCCACAAAACAAGAATGAAGTTATTTTGATGAAACTCAATCAAGTGGATGGGCGCAATGATGATTTTGAAAAATCATTTACTACGCAGGAAGAGCTGGCGCCTTACCTAGAAGGCCTCTCTACCTACGGACGCTTTCTTCGTTTTGTTCAAGATTTTCGTAAGCATGAAGGTTATCAGCTTAAGTTTGAAAGAGTTAAATTGAATGGATCGTATTATTTTAAACTCGCATTGAAAGATGCGTGCGAATTTATGAGTCGCAAAGACTACACCGACAACTGGCAAAGCGAAATGCACGAGACGTTTTGCTTTTGGGATTTTGAAGAGTGGAAACAACAATTGAATGACGTTGGATTCTCAATCGCAGAGAAATCAAATGCCTATACTAACGAATGGATTGTTAAAAACCGGTTAGTGGGAAAAGTTGAGTTGTTTAAAGATTCAAGCTCCCTTGAAAGAATTGCTTTTCCAGTAACGAATATGATTTTGTTGGC
>JANNRV010000072.1:0-5990 GCA_031401775.1 Bacteroidia bacterium
AACCCTACTGCTATTTATTTCTTCCGGTTTTGTTGCCTTTAGCCAGCCGCAATTCTCTGATGATGAATATACGCGATATGAACTGCTTGATCCGACTACGCAAAGTTTCCGAATACTCTATGATGTGAGCGCAACCACGCCCGGAACCTTGTTTTACTTCAATGCCCTCCGCAAAGGTAGTGAGCACAAAGTAGATGAAGTTATTGACAGGATGACAGGCAAAAAGCTAGATTGGACCATTACGTCAGCGGACGATGCCCGAAGGACAGGCATGATTGATGCGGAAAATGGCACAGACTATCTAAAAATCAAAATGACTAAGCCGGTGCCCGTTGGCGGAGAGAACCGACTACGTATCGATAAAACCTA
Organism: Bacteroidia bacterium; assembly: GCA_031401775.1. GTDB lineage: Bacteria > Bacteroidota > Bacteroidia > Cytophagales > Cyclobacteriaceae > ELB16-189. The sequence continues at coordinate 370 of JANNRV010000072.1, forward strand.
TAAAGACGCGGCAAGCTATTTTACCAAAGACGATAAAATTGTTTTCGACCGCAAGCTGGGAATCAAACGCAATGCGATTGTCTTGCCTGCGGGGTATGAGATAATAAAATGCAATTATCCATCCCAAGTTATGATGGAACCGGACGGAAAACTTAAAGTGAGTTTCATTAATGTCGGTTCACAAGACGTGCCATTTCATATTGAAGCGCGAAAACTTCCCGCCAGTGCAAATACTACTCCTGTAAAATCTACACTTATAGAGAATCAAGCGCTTGGCCAAGGCCGAAACAAATCATCTGCGAGAATCAATTTTGATTTTCCCGAAAGGGCCAATCAGACACGGGAAATTGTCTATTTTCTTCAACAACCCGAAACCAGTTCTTTTCGCTTATACCACGACTATACAGAAGAGAAAGAAGGCATTGATCGTTACATCAATGTGGTAAGGCCCGGCAGTAAAGCATCCAATCCTTCTGCTAAACTGCTTGATACGGGCAAGGAACTAAAAGTGGAGACACTCCGTGGCGAAACTATTAGTAAACGGGGATTAGATATTGGTGAACTGGTAACAGCAGAAACTGAAGTAATAGTCATTTGGTATGATGCCGTTAAAAAGGACCAGACCGCACGATTGCGAATAGAAGAAACCTATACGGACAAGAACCGGTACGTATTGAACGGAGACGAATTTATTTTCGATCGGGCTTTTGGCAGACCATTCAATACCGTTGTTATCCCCGAAGGATGGTTTCTTACGACCAATGCAGTTCCAGCAACTATTGACCTCGTTGATGGAAAAGTGAGCCTGTTTTATGTGAATGATTCTCCTGAAGATATTGATGTTTACATTAAGGGGAGAAGGAAATAGTATTAAACCAATTCTTCGGTAACCATTTCCATTCCGGCATTGACCATGGCGCCAAAGCCACCATAGACATTGATCAGGTTTTTAAATCCTTGCTGCTTCATTACTGAAATAGCAATCATCGAACGATAGCCTCCTCCGCAATGCACAATATGACGCTCCCCTTTAGATAGCGTCTCTATATTTTTTGGCATCCCCGAGAGCGGCATAAATTGAGCCTCTTTTAAATGACTTACGCTCCACTCCCCGGGCTTGCGCACATCCAATACGCTTATTCCCTTATCCACTTCCACCTTCATCTGTTCAGCAGAGATAGATTTCACTATATCCAGTTTGCCATCCCATGAATTCACTCCACCCGCTAAATACCCAATCACATTTTCATAGCCCACTCTTGCCAAACGTAGGATGGCTTCTGATTCTTTTCCGGGATCCGTTACCAGTACCAAGGGTTGTTTTATATCAATGAGCGTCCCCACCCAAACTGCGTACTGTCCATTCAATCCAATGTTTAAAGCGCCTTGGATAAACCCTTTTTCAAAATCATCAGGATTTCGTGTATCTAAAATCATCGCGCCTCTTTTAACCTCTTCTTTAAATCTTGTGTAAGTAAGGGGATTACTGTTTTCTTTCATGACCGTTTCGATAGAGCTATATCCCATTCTATTGATTCTCGCATCATCAAAGAAATATTGAGGAGGAGGAAGTATGCCCTCGGTTACCGTTTGGATGAACTCATCACGACTCATTTCTTTCAAAGCATAATTAAATTTCTTTTGCTCACCGATGGTAGAAAATGTTTCCTTGCCAATATTCTTGCCGCACGCGGAGCCGGGGCCATGAGCAGGATAAACGATAACATGATCAGCGAGTACTTTTATTTTTTTATTCAACGAATCATACATCATGCTTGCCAATTCCTCGCGACTCATTACGCCATCCAGCAAATCAGGTCTGCCCACGTCTCCAACAAACAATGTATCTCCTGTGAATATCGAATGCTCTTTTCCTTTTTCATCCAGCAATAAATAACAGGATGACTCGGGTGTATGCCCCGGAGTATGCAAAACCTTCAACGTCAATTTGCCCAATTTAAATTCCTCACCGTCTTTTGCATGATGAACCGGATAGCCTGTATTGGCATCGGGTCCATAAATAATAGGCGCACCTGCTTTTCGAGCTAGATCAATATGCCCCGATACAAAATCGGCATGGAAGTGAGTTTCCAGTACGTATTTTATTTTCGCACCGCGTTGCTTGGCTAATTCAATATAGGGCTCTGTTTCCCTAAGTGGGTCAATAATTGCAGCTTCGCCATCCGACTCAATATAGTAAGCGGCTTCCGCCAGACAGTTGGTATATAATTGTTCGATGTACATGCTCCGATTAAAATAGATTGTAATGTAAAACCGTTTGACCCTGTTTTAGTTCCATCGGAAAGAAAACCCTCAAAGCGGTAATTCTAGCTCAAAATTGCCAAAAATTATTTGATTTCTGCGAATGAACTTACCTTTGCTTTGTGAAGAGTACCTTAATCTCACTATTTCTTTTTTTAAGCGCCTTTATCGGGAAAGCTGATCTGTATAATCTGTTTGAAGAAAATGGGAAGATGGGCGTCAAAGACCAACAGGGTAACATACTGATTCCTGCCGCTTTCGAAGCTTTGGGATGGTCGGATGGAAGCTTTTCTATCATTGGTCAAATTACAGGATATAAACTTAAAACCGGTTGGGGGCTTATCAATCTTAAAAAAGAATTTCTTACCAAAGCCGACTATAAAACAATCATTTATCCGGGAGGTGATAGGGTCATTGTCACAAAGCAAATTAATCCGGCCCAAATCAAAATGGGTTGTTTGTCGTTGAATGGTGAAATTAAAATTCCGTTTGTCTACGATGCGCTTACTATTGTTGGGTTACGTGCTATTGTTGGTGCAAAAAAAGACATGCACTTCAATTTCGGATTGCTCGATACAGAAGGTCGGGAAATCATTGCTGTTCAATACAAAAGCATACGCGCGCTGGGTACACTTCGCTTCGCTATCGAAAATTGGATGAGGAAAGTCGCTCTCTTTTCAGAGCAAGGGAAACCCATTACAGAATTCAAGATTGATAGTGTTTCGGCATTTAAAGGAAACATCGCTATTTTTCATCAGGACTTTAAGCAAGGCTTGATCAATCGAGATGGAGAAATAAAAGTTGAACCCCATTATCGCGAGATCAGGATTACTGATGAAGGAGCTATTGGCCAAATGCCGGCAGAATGGAGGGTATTGGATGGCAATAACTACGAATTAAATAAAATAGAAGCGGATGAATTGATCCCACTCAGTCACCGTCTTTATGCCATTACCAAGAGCGGAAAATTTGGAATAGTGGACAGTAGCTTTGCCGAAATTCTTCCTTTGGAATATGACTATCTCTCCAATGCTAACGCAAACAAAAATCAATTGATTGCAAAGAGAAACAATCACTATGGGCTAATCGACCTTAACAAGTCAGTTCTTTTACCATTTGTCTTTGACACATTGATCGTGAACAGAAACCTCCTCCGCGTAAAAGAGAAAGAGTTTGGAAAATTGGGATGGTCAGTCTACGATACTTTTGGTATTAAGAAGACGGTTCGACTGTATGACATGATGGATACCTACAATGAAAAGTTTTTCCTTGTTAAAAGTCAAGGCTACTACGGAGCGGTCAATCGCTATGGGGAAGAATTTATTCACTGCGTCTATGATTCACTTCTTGATTTTTCACCGGAACAAATTGCCGTAAAGTTTAAGGGGCTTTATGGGATTATCAGCATTCGTGAAGAGTGGCTTGTAAAACCCCAACTGCATCCGGTGAAACTTGTAAATGAGGAACGTTACTTGCAAGTGGAAGGGAAAATGATTTTTCTTAAAGACTTCGCGGGAGAGGTAATCTACTTTACCGATAATCAAATTACCCCTATGGAAAATTACCTCATAGAGATTTTACCGGATGGTATCGAAAAAGTAATTGATTACGATGGAAGAATTCAAAGCAGAACATCAGGACCAAAGGATGAGCATGTCGATGAATTAATGAGTGAAACCGAGGGTTTAAGGGGCTTTAAAAAGGATGGAAAATACGGGTTTATCGATGAACGGGGTCGCCTGCGAATAGCCAATCGGTATGAAGGCATACAACCTTTCAAAGAAGGGCTGGCTGCCGTGAAGCTCAATGCAAAGTGGGGATTTATTGATGCCACTGAGAAACTTATTATCCAACCTTCTTTTGAATTAGTCGGTGAATTTATGGATGGTGTTACCGTAGTGAAGAGAGCAAGTCAATTTGGAGTTTTAGGAAAGAATGGAAAGCTAGTACTTCCAACTCGTTATGATTCAATCATTCGTTTGGCTAGTGGACGGTTTCTTCTTCTTACTAATTCACAGCATGGCCTTGCAGATAAAGAAGGACAAGTTTTGGTAGAACCAAAATATGACAGAATAACAGACTTGGAAAATAATGTTCTCATCGTTGAGCGTGACGGTAAATACGGAGTGCTTTCTTTAGAAGGAATTAGTACTGTTCCCATGATTTACGACCGGCTCATTTATCTTCGGAAAACAAACCGGTATCTGGCAAAAATGAATGCTGATTTGAAGAAGGTAGAATTCTAAAATAAAAGAGGCTGCCTTACTCAGGCAACCTCTCAAGCTAAGAAATATCAATTTTATTTACTAGGTGTATTTGGCGATTGTCCTGACTTTCCGGAACCTGAAATAGATTGTCTCATTTCAGTGTCCGCCTGAACATTTTGCATCTTATAATAATCCATCACACCTAAGTTTCCACTAACAAAAGCCTGTGCAATTGCCTTAGGGATTTCGGCCTCCGCCTGAATCACATTGGCACGTGCTTCTTGCGCTTTGGCAATCATCTCTTGCTCTAATGCAACAGCCATTGCTCTACGCTCTTCGGCCCTCGCCTCCGCTACTTTTAAATCTGCAGAAGCCTGGTCAATTTGAAGTTTGGCCCCAATGTTTGCTCCAACGTCCACATCAGCAATATCAATGGAAAGAATTTCAAAAGCAGTACCTGCATCCAGTCCTCTTGATAAAACAAGTTTAGAAATTTTATCCGGATTGGCGAGTACTTCTCTATGTGATTTGGCCTGACCAATGGAAGTAACAATTCCTTCTCCAACCCTGGCCAGGATTGTATCTTCACCGGCACCACCTACCAACTGAGCAATGCTTGCTCTCACCGTCACTCGCGCGATGGCAATCAGCTGAATACCATCTGCAGCCACCGCAGCAACTTTAGGGGTTGTGATGACTTTTGGATTTACCGAAATCTGAACCGCCTGAAATACATCGCGGCCTGCCAGATTAATAGCGGTGGCTTGCTTGAACGTAAGATTAATATTGGCTTTCTCTGCAGAGATCAACGCTCTGATCACATTTGGCACATCTCCTCCCGCAAGAAAGTGTGTTTCAAGTTCACGTGTAGTTACAATCAAGCCCGCCTTGGTGGCGGTGATTAACGAGTTAACAATAATTCCGGGTGGCACCTTACGAATTCGCATTCCGATTAACTCCCCGATCGTCACCTTAACTCCGGCAAAAATGGCAGTGATCCACAAGCCCACCGGCACGAAATACATGAACATGAAAAATCCAATGACTCCAAGAAAAACAAAGAAAATAAGTAATAAGCCTTCCATAATATTTATGTTGTTGGTTCTACAATAATTTGATTAGATAAAATTTTTATAATCCTGATTTTAGTTC
>JANNRV010000073.1:0-14187 GCA_031401775.1 Bacteroidia bacterium
TTATACGATAATCCGGACTTTGATTTTTCAACGCAACTTGACATCCCCAATGCCAAATCCATAGACCCTGCTGAAATTATTATTGATAGCATTGATGGAAAAGCATGGGCGATTATGAAAATGAAATGCACTATGAAGGAAAATTGGAAAGTGCATAATTTTCCGTTTGACAAGCAACATCTCAAGATTCAAATCGAAAATTCTTTGTTTGATAAAAAGAGTCTTATTTTTGTCCCCGATGTCAAAGGCAGTACCATTGATGATCAGGAAGCTATTGACGGATGGTCTATTAAGGACTTTAATGTTTCTGCCCAAACAAATGATTATAAAACCGGATTTGGAGATGCCCGACCGGAAAGAAGTTATCAGGTCTTTTCAACATTTCAGGTGGAAATGAATTTGGAACGCCAAGCTTTTGGACTGTTTATGAAAATCTTTATTGGCATGTATATAGCCTTTCTTATCGCCATCATCAGCTTTGTTCCTCACCCTTCTGAGTTTGAACCAAGATTTGGTTTGCCAGTCGGTGGACTTTTTGCAGCAGTCGGTAATAAGTACATCATTGATTCTTTGTTGCCGGAGTCTTCTACTTTCTCACTGGTAGATACACTGCACACGCTTACCTTTTTGGGGATTTTCGCGACACTTGTTGTTTCTGCTATTTGTTTAAAACTCCACGACCTTGGAAAAAAGGAAGCCTGCTTGCGTGTCAATAACATTGGATCTCGTATGGTAATCATTGCCTTCGTTGGTCTGAATGCAATATTTATTGTGTTGGCGCTGCTCGAATAGATTAACTATTTTTTATCCTTTGTATCGATGATGATTGTCACCGGACCATCATTGGTTAATTTCACTTTCATATCCGCACCAAACTCACCTGTTTGAATTGGCTTTCCAAGTTGGCTGCTCAATTCAATAATAAATTTCTCGTAGAGAGGTATGGCAATGTCAGGCTTAGCAGCCTTGATGTACGAAGGTCGATTTCCTTTCTTTGTACTGGCATGAAGAGTAAATTGACTGATCAGAATGATATCGCCACCATGATCTTTGACACTCAGATTCATGACGCCCTGCGTATCGTTAAAAATACGGAGATTGGTGATTTTTAAGGCAAGCCATTCAATATCTTCAAGCGAGTCGGCCTCCTCAATTCCTAAGAGCACCACCAGCCCTTGACCAATCTTTGCTTTAGTTTGTAGATCAATTTCAACGGAAGCATCAAGTGCTCTCTGAATTACCGCAATCATTAGTACGCTTGCAATTCTTTTGACTCGTGAATAATTACTCCTTTCACTTTCTCTTGTGCAAAATATATCATTGCCCTGGCCACTTTAATTGACTCAATAGACATATATTTCGCTGGGATGATGAATCCGAAAATTTTATAAATCCATTTAGCAGCCTCTTCACCGCTTCTCTGTTCTAACCTGGGTCCTACCAATAAGGATGGCCTAAAAAAATGAAGTGTTGGTATTCCAATCTTTGCAATTGCGTTCTCTACTTCGCCTTTCACTTGATTATAGAATAAGGATGAATTTCTATTGGCTCCAAGGGCTGACACTAGTAAAAAATTCCCGGCACCTTGCTCCTTACCAATCCTTGCCAGTTCCACCGGGTAATCAAAATCGACTTTTCGGAATGCCTCCTTCGTTTTTACTTTTTTGATGGTGGTACCAAGGCAACAAAAAATATCATCACTCTTTAAGGCTTGGCTATGTTGTTTTAACTGATCAAAATCCAACACAACATTTTCCAGCTTTGGATGCGTGAATTCTAAAGGCCTTCGGCTAATGGCGATAATCTTTCCATACCGATTATCTTCTAAAAGCAGGCTTAGTAGCTGGCTGCCAATTAAACCCGAAGATCCTGCGACAAGGGCGGTTTTCAATGCACTAAAAAATTTGCTGTATTTCTCTCTTCAGTTCACTTAAGGCATGCCCAATGGGGTCCACCTTTTTCTCCATGACGATCTCAAATATTTTTTTCGATAAATCAATTGATTTTGAATCATCACTCATTTGAGAGGCAGCTTCATTGATCATCACCGTCAGGTCTTCTTTTGAATTTTTCACCATATTCCATACCTCCTCACTCATGTATACTTGCTGGGAGACATTGTGATTGTATTCATTGCGGATTTCATCAAGGAGAATTTTTTGAAACTCCCGAGCCGTGTAAGCGGAATCCATCAGGCGAAGCAGAAGGTTCTGTGGTGATATCCGTTCTAAAAATAAAGTAATTCGTTCGTAGGCCTGAAGGCGTGCTGGCAGAATCGTCTCAATGCTGCGACTGCGTACTTCCAGTTTTTTTAATTCAATTTCTTTTTGGGTAAAGGACTTCACCATCAGATAAGCGGCATACAGCACGACTGAAGCCGGTATTAGTATTTTTCCAAATTCGATCAGGGCATTCATAGAATTATTCTTGTCTTTTGAGTGTTTAAAATTAAGTAATTTTGAGAAGGAATTAGTATTAAAATATACTCCCTAATTGATGTTTGATAATCTAAAACCCGTTAAACTGTCGGTCAAGGCTGCTGAAGAGGTTCGTAAAATCATGCAGACCAAAAACATTCCAGCCGACTATGGACTTCGCCTTGGGGTGAGAGGTGGTGGCTGTTCGGGTGTCTCACTGATCATTGGGTTTGACAAAAAGAAAGAAGCTGATTTAGCTTATACTATTGAAGGTATTCCGGTATACGTGGATAAGAAGCATACAATGTATCTCATTGGTAAGGAAGTTGACTTTTATGAAGGGGCTGATGCCAGAGGTTTTATGTTCGTTGACAAATCTACGACTGACTTGCTGGATGCTCAGCCCTGATTTATTTTTTCCGGCTCACCTGTACACTTGCTTTTCTACACACACCACCGATAGGAGGGTTAAATTTTGAAATTTTTACATCCACCGAAATTGCTTCATCAAACTTCTGTAAAGCACTTTCAGCAATGGCATTTCCTACCGTTTCCAAAAGCTTAGAAGGCTTTTCCATTTCCGCTTTCACCACGGCATAAAGCACTTCGTAGTTAAGCGTTCCTGATAAATCATCACGAAAGGCAGAATCATCAAAACGGGTTTCAACATGAATATCTACTTCAAACTTATTTCCCGAAGAGCGCTCATGGGGGTATACACCGTGATAGGCATGAAACTCTAACCCTTCAAGCGATACCTTACCAAGCATGATGGAATTCTTACTCTTCGAGTTTGAAAAAATTATTGGATGTCGTCAAAAAAAGATTTTGGCGCTCGCTTTTGATCTGCAAATACCGCTAACCTCTCTTCCATATGGGTTGGGTCAGGCACCACTGTTTTTTTAGTGGGCATTTCAAAATTAGCATTAGGGCTCAGTATCCTTTTGGCCTCACGTTTTGCAAGCGTTAAATGCTGATCAGCATTGAATTCACTAGAATTATTTTTGGCTCTCTCTACACGATCAATTGTTTCTCCTGCCAACCGTTTTAAATCAGAGAGCAAATTGTCTTTTTGTAATTCAAGCGTCTTGTAATTCTGCACTAAGGCTTTAAGCCGATCTTCCATCTCCTCAAGTATTTGCTTGGAGGTATTGTCAGCTGTTTCAATTACGTCTTTGGCTTTAGTCTTGGCTTCGTTCAACATGCCCTCCGCTTTCAATTGTGTTTCGCGCATATGAAGCTCCGCTGTCTTATTCGCCTGATCAATCATATTGGAGCCTGTGTCTTCTGCTGTCTTCAACGTTTTATACAATGAACTTTCAACCTCACGGAGTTTAGTTACCTCACGTTCTGTAGCATCCAGCTTAATGCGCATTTCCTTTACCTCATCCTGAGCACGCTCCCATTCCTGGGAAAGAGAAAGTAAAAAAGCACTGACTTCATCTTTATCGTATCCCCGGAGCGCCTTTTCAAATTGCTTCTGCCGGATTTCAAGTGGTGTAATTTTCATAATGGCAATAATTAAGTTTAAAAAATGGAAGCCTAAAAAACTGAAAATCTGCTCAAATATAGCTAATCTCCTCCAAATCAGTGCTATGGGAAACTGTCAATCTTGCCCAATCACAATATCCCAAACTGAAATGCTACGGTCATCGCTGCCGCTGATCAACTGATTATTAAACGAAGTCCAGAGCAATTTATTGACTGAAGTGCCATGACCTGCATGCCGGGCCTTGTCGATTACCTTTAACAACCTCAGCTCTGCTGTATTCCAAATTTTGATGGACTTATCCATGCTACTTGTTGCAAAATGATTTCCATCGGGGCTAAAAACAATATGATTGATTGCGTACAAGTGGGCTGCCACTTCCCCGACTTGTGTATAGTTATTGGTAACATCCCACGCTTTCAGTTTGGCATCACGAGAACCGCTAATTAATACTTTGAAATCAGAGGTGTAGGCAAGTGTAAAAACGGAGTTTTTATGAGCCACCCATTCCTTCTTCAGTTCAAAGTTATTCAAGTCAAAAACTCGAATGGAATAATCGCTGTATCCAACTGCTAGCTCACCAAAAACTGGATTAACGACAACAACCCTTCCACTCTTTTCAGAATGAGTCAATTTTTTCTTAATCACCCAGTTTTCCAAATCAACAACAGTAACAGCTCCATCTCCTGATGCTACAAAAAGAATATTGCCAAAGGATTGAATATCAAAAATTGCTGCTTCGGAAATTTTCAGAGAGCGAAGTTCCTTCTTCTCCTTCCAGTCAAGAAGATGAATACCTTCGTAATTGTGACCGGCAATAAGAAAGTTAGTTTCCGGATGATAATGCAATGCATAAACTGAATTGGGTAATCGTGCAATTTGCTGTGCGATATTAGGATTCTCCAAATCCCATAATACAACAACACCATCCCCACCGCCCGAGAAAAATAAGTGAGGCTTTTGGCCAGACTGCAGTGTGTAAACGCAATCATTGTGGCCTGTCAGGGTAAGAATTTTTTCTACCTGTACAGCCATTAAAGTCGATCGATTTTTGCTTTCAAGGTGGACAGGAATTTTTTTTGAGTTAATAATTAACAAAATTGTGAGATAATGCCGGATTACCAATGCCCGTAAGCAAAATTGAGTGGACAAATGAACAAAGTGGTTGGGCTCTGTGGCATATTACGGAGCTGGAAGAGGCTCTTGCCCTCCAACTTACGCCCGAAGTTTGCCCAAAAGATATTGTTAGTAAATTGAAAAGACTTGAATGGATGGCAGGAAGAATCCTGATAAGGACGCTGGTTGAAAAGGCGGGATTGAGCTATAAAGGCTTTTATAAAGATGAATTCGGAAAGCCCTTTCTAAAGAATCATCCTCATCATATCTCACTTTCCCATTCTTACCCTCACGTAGCAGCGCAAATAGATCGGGCACATCCGGTAGGAATTGATGTGGAACAACCCAAAGAAAAGCTTCTGAAAATTGCTCATCGTGTATTAAGCAAACTGGAAGAAACTGATGCGGGAAACAACATTCAAAAAAACTGCGTTTACTGGTGTGCCAAAGAGGCTTTGTATAAAATATATGGAAAGCGAGGCCTGTCTTTTTCAGAAAACTTGAACGTGTATCCCTTTGAACTCAAACGAAGTGGAAGTCTGATTGGAAAAATTTCTGCAGGAAATAAAGGGCAGTTGATTAACTTAGAGTACGCCCTTGAAGATGAATTTGTATTGGTATACACTAAAACCACATGACATGAAACATTTGATATGCATTTTTATGCTGTCGATCTCATTTTTTGCTCACGGTCAGCAACCCGTCCATAACTTTACATTAACCAATGTAGTGGATGGAAGCACAGTTTCATTAGATGGCTATCCCTCTTGTACCGGTCTGGTTGCTATTTTCACCGGCAACGAATGTGCCTTTGATAATTATTACACTTCTCGCATTAAATCATTGGTAGATCGGTATGCAGGAAAGATTCAATTTATCCTGATTAACTCCCATCCGGAACCGGAGGAATCGGCAGAAAAAATGGCGGTTGAATACAAAGGGTGGAATCTTCACATTCCTTATCTGGCAGATAAAGATCAAACTGCGATGGATTGCATGGGAGCTAAGAAAAGCCCCGAAGCCTTCTTACTTAAAAACTTGGGTAACAAATATGTTTTGGTTTACAGCGGAGCCATTGACGACAATGCTCAAGTTCCTTCTGACGTAAAAGAAACCTACCTCGTCAATAGTATTGATAAACTCATTGCAGGCCAAAAAATTGAAGTGCCTTCTGTAAGAGCTGTGGGATGTTCTATTAGGAGAAAGTAGAACAACGAAGCAACTACACCCCCAAATCTCCCCCATCTGATATTTCTACCAGGAGTACTTTCACTTCCTCTGCTTTAGCATGCTCGCCTATTTTTTCAAAGGACATCACCAGATTGCGCAACGTCCTTCTTATGATGTCCAGGCTAGAACAGGCTTCGAAGAAAGAGCTCTGAGGTACGAGGTGCAGTTCGTTGATATAGTTTTCAATATCTTGTTTGGAAAAAATCAGGCCCCGGTTAAAAGCATTGATATAAAATTGAGTTTGGGCATCTTTGTAGGTAAGGATGAAAAGATTGGGAAGATTGACACCTTGCACTGGCAACTTTAATTTTTGTGCCACCAGAAGATAAATTACACATAAAGTAATAGGATTTCCTTTGTGGGATTGCAGCACAACATTGATCATTGAGTTGCCGGGCGAGTGGAAATTTTTAGTATTAGCTCCAAATTTCAATTTATTAAAGAGCACACTGTTGATTACCTTCACCTGATCATAGGGAACTAAGTCGGGGCGAAATTCAAGCCACGTCTCGTAGTATATTTGTTCGAGTTCCTGTTTGAGTTTCTCCAGTTCAATCTCCGGATATTGATAGGTAGCAACAATCCACATCCCCGTGAGTAGATCTTGCTCCTTTCCTTTGTACCAATCCAACAATCTTCCTTTTAACAATTCATACTGTAAGGTATGAATCAAATCTTCTATGCGCTGCTGTACCGTGGGGTTAAAACTATTTTCCCATTCCTTCTCCAGAAAGGGAATCACCGAAGTCCCAATGGAAAGAATTTTATCCTCAACATGAGTAACAATGTGCTTGTCATCATCATCCAGCAAAGAGACCAATGCTTTAAGTTCCTTCTCCTCCATCACGTCTGAATTACACCCACATTAAATTTTTCAATTGGAGAATGGTTAGCTGCTTCTATTCCCATGGAAATAACAGTTCGGGTTTCCAAAGGATCAATGACACCATCCACCCATAACCGAGCGGCCGCATAATAGGGGCTCAATTGCTCAGTGTACCGATCCGTAATCTCTTTCAGAAGTTGATCTTCCTCTTCATTAGTGATTACTTTGCCTTGTCCTTTTAAGGTATTGACGCGGATGGATAGCAGCGTCTTTGCGGCTGAATTACCACTCATGACTGCAATTTGTGCCGTTGGCCATGCATAAATCAACCGTGGATCATAGGCCTTTCCACACATCGCATAGTTGCCCGCTCCATACGAATTACCAATAATAATAGTGAATTTAGGTACCGTGGAGTTGGCCATGGCATTCACCATTTTCGCCCCATCCTTAATAATACCACCATGCTCTGCTTTACTGCCTACCATAAATCCACTAACATCCTGAATAAAGAGGAGCGGGATCTTCCGCTGATTGCAATTCATGATGAATCGCGCGGCCTTATCTGCCGAATCGGAATAGATAACGCCACCCATTTGCATCTCTCCTTTTTTTGTCTTCACCACCTTACGTTGATTGGCAATAATACCTACCGCCCATCCTTCTATCCTTGCAAGGCCACACAAGATGGTCTTGCCATAGAGTGCTTTGTACTCATCAAACTCAGAATCATCGATAAATCTCTTAATGATCTCTAGTGTATCATAGGGTTTTGCGCGATCGGCCGGTAGTATTCCATAAATTTCTTCCGGCTTTTCTTTTGGCTCCCTTGATTCAATGCGATCGAATCCTGCCTTTTCATAAGCACCTATTTTATCAAAGAGATTCCGGATATGATCCAGGCATGCTTGATCATTAGGAAATTTATTGTCAGTTACTCCGGATATTTCGCAATGTGTGGTAGCACCTCCCAGCGTTTCGTTATCTATATTTTCGCCCACAGCAGCTTTGACCAAATAAGAGCCTGCTAAAAAAATGGAACCTGTTTTATCAACGATCATGGCCTCGTCTGACATGATGGGTAAATAGGCACCACCCGCCACACAACTTCCCATGATAGCCGCAATTTGAACAATGCCCATCGATGACATCTTTGCGTTGTTTCTAAACTGACGACCGAAATGTTCCTTGTCAGGAAAAATTTCATCCTGCATAGGCAAAAAAACACCCGCACTATCCACCAGATAAATAATAGGCAAGCGATTTTCCATCGCTATCTCCTGTGCTCTTAAATTCTTCTTGGCGGTGATGGGAAACCAAGCCCCGGCCTTCACGGTGGCATCATTGGCAACGATAACACATTGCCGACCCTTAACATAACCAATAACAGTTACTACTCCAGCCGAAGGACACCCTCCAACTTCTTTGTACATCCCTTCGCCTGCGAAGAGGCCTATTTCAACAATATTTGAATTTTTATCTGTGAGGTATTCTATTCGTTCACGCGCGGTTAGCTTCCCTTTTTGATGCTGTTCCTCAATTTTCTTTTCGCCTCCCCCTTGCTTTACTTTTTTACTTTTTGCTTTTAGCTGGGAAGAGAGCTGCTTTAGTAGATCTTCATTTCTATTAAACACCAGCGCGTTGGCCATAAAAATTTATTTCTTCTGAGCAGCTTTCTGACGCTCCTCCTCTTCTTTCTTTCTATCACGATCTACTTTACGCTTGCTCTTGCCCAGGGGAGCCATGAAGTGTTTTGGATTTTTGTCAAAATGATTGATGAGGCTGTCCAAATTAATCAAGACTTTATTGAGATTAACATAGAGCGAATCCTCCGTCATCAATTTGCTCATCGTGTTATCTCCCTTCTTTAATTTACCCAGTGTTTCATTCAGACTTATCAGGGTCTGTTGGGTCTTCATAAGTGTTTGATTCATCTTTAGTTGTTTCAACGAATCAGAAAGTATTTTGAAGTTATTCAAAGTCGGTTTCAGTTCAAGAAGTGTACCATTCAGGTTTTCAGCTACACCTTTAAAACTTATTGAAAGCTCATCTACCCTTCCGTTGGCCGTGATCAGTGTTTTGTTAAGTAAATCAGGTGTGGTTTGAAGTTTCAAAAATATCACATCTAGTTGTTGAGAGTTCTTCACCAGATTATCAATTACGGTATTGAATTTCCGCAATGTTGTTTGAAGATTATCCGCCACAGGTACCGCACTCTCTGCCAAAATATCCGTAAGCCCCTTTGCTACTTCTGTCAAGATAGTGTCTTTTGGGGCCAGAGGCGTAAGCACCTTACCAATATTCAACAGAATGGATTTTCCACCCAGAAAATCACTATTCAGAATAGCCTTAGTTGAATCGCCAAGTACTACTTCTGAACCAATCTCCAATTCTACCAAAACACGGTTCTGTTTGTTTGGCATAATTTTAATCTTGCTCACCCTTCCCACTGCGTAACCGTTTACCAAAACAGGATTGGATACTGCCAGTTGATCTACATTTTCATAAACGGCATAATACTTATTCGTAGAATCCAAGAAATCGATTCCCTTCAAAAAATTAAATCCGAAGTACAGCAAAACAATAGCTGCTGTGGTAAATAATCCGACAATAAATTCTTTACTTCTATTCTTCACAACAATTAGTTTACTGATTCAAGTTGCAATTTATACTCTTTTAAGGCTCTAAAAATACCGGAAGCGATAAGGTCCTGACCTTTATCACTCATTAAAAAATCTTCTTCCTTTGGATAGGACAAAAAACCAGTTTCAATCAATACACTGGGCATTGTGGTAAGCCATAGAACCATAAACCCAGCCTGCTTCACCCCTCTGCTTACCCTTCCTACTTTATTTTTAAATTGCTCCTCTACCTTCTGCGCAAATTTCAAACTATTTTCCTGATACACACTTTGTGTTAGTGAAAAGAGAATATACGACT
The DNA here is from genome assembly GCA_031401775.1 of Bacteroidia bacterium. GTDB lineage: Bacteria > Bacteroidota > Bacteroidia > Cytophagales > Cyclobacteriaceae > ELB16-189. The sequence continues at coordinate 10,019 of JANNRV010000073.1, forward strand.
CCGGACTACCGGGATCAAAGCCTTCATACCGCTCCTCATGGTTTTCATCCAACAAGATAACTGAATTCTCGCGTTTAGCGATTTCAAAATTTCCATTGTCTTTGCTAAGGCCCATCACATACGTCTCAGTTCCGTAAGCTTTAGCACTCACTATTGCATTGGCATGGATGCAAATAAATAAATCGGCCTTAGCTTTATTGGCGATGTCCGCTCGTTCATCAAGGGCAAGGTAGCGGTCATTTTTACGAGTATAGATAACTTTTATGTCCGGCAGATTCTTTTCAATGTAGGCACCGAGCTTTAAGGCGATTTTTAATGCAACATCCTTTTCCTTTACCTTTTTACCCTTTGTTCCCGGATCATGCCCTCCATGGCCTGCGTCAATCACCACCGTAAATGATTTTGCCGGAGTTGGCAGGGTAGCCGTGGAAGAAATTAGCAAGGTTATTGCTATAAGCAGAGTCTTTAATCTGATATTCCTCACGTTGTAGCTATGTCTGATGTATTTGCAATAACTTTGAGCAAAGTTGTGAATTTTTCACTAAAAGCTAAACTCCTGAAAATCAGATCAGAAGGCGTGGGGCGTTTTATAGTTTTCATTATTCCTTTCGTATTTTCTCTTTCCCTAAGCCCTGTGCAGGCGCAGGTAGAAAAGTCCGTAAGGGCACCTGTCGGTTCACTTCCCATTAAAAAAGACACTGCCGGTCTCATAGGCCCTGATTCCTTACTAAGCAAGGTAGATACACTTTCAGTCAATGACAGCATAAAACAGGTGCCAAAGGGAGATATTCAAACCACCATCTTCTACTCCGCTAAGGATTCGATTAACTCCAGCCTTCAAAGCAAAATAGTAAAGCTCTATGGCGATGCAAAGGTAAAGTACGGGGAAATCGAGCTTCAGGCCGAAGAAATTACTATTGATTATGAGCAATCCACCATTTCTGCAACAGGTAAATTAGATTCTCTAGGAAGAAGGCTTGGCTACCCTGTATTTAAAAATGGAGCCGAGGTCTATGAGACCCGCGATATGGTGTACAATTTCAAAAATAAAAATGCCAGAATCAGTGAGGTTGTTACCAAACAAGGCGATGGTATTTTACACGGTGATGAAGTGTTTAAGAACGATCGAAATGAGCTTTTTAGTATTGGCAATGCATATACTACCTGCAACCTTAGACATCCTCATTTCAGAATCATTTCTACCAAAACCAAAGCCATCCCTGGCGATAAAATGGTAAGTGGCCCCTTTTATATGGAATTTAATGATGTGCCTACACCATTGGCATTTCCATTTGCCATTTTTCCCTCTCCAAAGAAAAGCGCTTCAGGCATTCTTTTCCCAACATATGGTGAGGAAAGAAATCGAGGATTCTTTTTAAGAAATGGAGGCTATTTTTTTGATATCAGCGAATACTTCAAGTTGGGGATTACTGGAGATCTCTATTCAAAAGGGTCTAACGCGCTCTATGTCAATTCCAGCTATAACAAACGATATCACTATAGTGGGTCTTTTAATTTTAGTTATACCAGTAATAAGACCAGCGATAAAATTGAGGATCAGGCAAAAGTTAAAGATTTTAGAATTGCCTGGAGTCATTCGCCACAAACCAAAGGCACTGGTCGCTTTTCAGCATCGGTCAATGCAGCCACAGCAACGTTCAATAATAACAACTTTCTTGGCGTTAACACCAATCCAAATAGCAGTCGAATCGACAATACTACTCGGAAACTAAGTTCCAATGTTTCTTATTCAAAGACTTTTTCAGGCACGCCTTTTAGTTTAGGTACAAATCTTAGAATCAATCAGGATTTAGTTACAAAGCAGGTCGATTTGCCGTTTCCTGATTTTAATTTCAATGTCAATAATATTTACCCTTTTAAGAAAGTCAAGGACAATATGTTTCTTGAAAATATATCCGTTCGCCTGACCACCACTGGTACTAATCAAATCACTAACAATTTAGGCAGAATAGCTAAAGACCAAAATGGCAATGCAATAGATAGCATTGCACCATTTAATTTCCAAACCATACCAACTCTTTTCAAGAATGCGCATAAAGGCGTAAGACATAACATTCCATTAGCCACCTCACTTAAGCTTTTTAAATTTTTTACTATCAGCCCTAGTTTAAATTGGGATGAGATATGGTATTTTGATAAGCTGACCTGGGGGCAAGATTCAATTGGCAAGGAACCTGTAGTGGTGGATACGATTAAAGGATTCAATAGAATTTCAAATTACTCAGGAAGTATTGCTCTTACAACTAGAATTTTTGGTACTTACTTCCTGAAAAAAGGAAACATCAAAGCCATACGGCATGTGATCAACCCAAGTATTAGTTACAACTTTCAACCTGATTTCGCAGATCCTAAATTTGGATATTACCAACCTTTTGTAGTTGGAAATAGTACAAGAACAGAAATCAGGCAAAAATCGAGGCATCAGGGCGCAGCGTTTGTTTATGGTCAATCAAAAGCTGGGAAAAGTAGCTCCATGGGATTTAGCATCAATAATAACATTGAAATGAAGGTGAGGAATAAAAAGGATACGGTAGATAAAAAGATTGCCCTATTCAATACACTTTCTGCTTCTAGCGGCTATAATTTTGCAGCGGACTCTTTTAAACTTGCTCCCTTTAGCCTGGCGGCCAACACTAATATTTTAAACAATAAAATTAATCTTAACGTCAGTGCTACACTTGATCCTTACCAATACTGGAATGTAAAGATTGATGAAAAGGGGAATTATGCCGAAATAAAAGTGAGTCGCTATGCCTGGCAAGGTGGCGAAGGGATTGGTCAGATCAGCAATGCAAATCTTGCCTTTAGTACCAACTTAAATCCTAAAGGGCAAAGTAAAGACAACACCACCCGCGAAAAAATTGGGAAATCTGACCTGTCTGATACTGACAAACAATTCCTTCTCAATAATCCAGATGCTTATGTTGATTTTTCAATTCCCTGGAATCTTCGCCTAAGCTATAACGCCAACTATTCAAAGACAGGTAGTCAAAGTCCGGTTGTTGTCCAATCAGTGCAGATTAGCGGTGATCTTTCACTTACACAGAAATGGAAAGTAACCTACAACACAGGTTACGATTTCCAAAATAATGAATTCACACAAACTTTTATTTCCATCAACCGTGACCTTCACTGTTGGCAGACGAGTCTTGGCTGGACTCCCTTTGGGAAATATCAATCTTACAATTTCTCAATTGGCATTAAATCAGGAATGCTACAAGATATGAAACTGGATAGGACCCGAAACTTTAACGATAATTAATTCAGACATATTAGATCATCCATCCTTCAATTTCCTGAAGGGTAGGATTCTGAACATTTTCGAGTTTCATTTTCTTTCGCATGCCTCCCAAGTCATTGAATAACTTAGATGGCTTTATTTCTTTCAATTGGGCGATGGATTGAATTCCTAATTTTAAAATAATAGGCACGAGTTCCGCTCGGATTCCCAATGCTTCGAAATCCTTTTCAGAAGCCGCCACTAATGGTTTTTCAGGTTTCATCTGAGGGAAAAAGATTACATCCTGAATGGAAGATGAGTTAGTCATCACCATCGCCAGGCGATCAATACCTATTCCTAATCCGGCTGTTGGTGGCATCCCATACTCTAATGCTCTCAAAAAATCCTCATCCAAAGTCATTGCTTCATCATCACCGCGTTTACCCAATTCCAATTGTTCTTCAAAACGATTTCGTTGATCGATTGGATCGTTCAGTTCTGAAAAGGCGTTACAAATTTCCTTACGATTACAAATTGCTTCAAAGCGCTCAACTAACCCAGGCTTACTCCTGTGTTTTTTTGCGAGGGGAGACATCTCGACAGGGTAATCTGTGATGAAGGTTGGTTGAATCAAATTAGGTTCGCACTTTTCACCAAAAATCTGATCAATCAATTTGCCCTTGCCCATAGTTTCATCCATTGGCACATGAAGGGCTTTACACGTACTTCTGAGTGCAATTTCATCCATGGTTGAAATATCTATACCCGTAAATTGATGAATCGCTTCATACATGGTAAGTCGCTTCCAGGGCCTTTTGAAATCAATTACGTTATCGCCAACCTTCACTTGTGTGGTGCCATGCATATCATGTGCGGCCTTTTCGATCATCTCTTCCACCAGATTCATCATCCAGTTGTAATCCTTATA
>JANNRV010000074.1:0-13116 GCA_031401775.1 Bacteroidia bacterium
CTACTTTTCCCCATGGAAAATTCCATTCAAACGGTGAGGCAAAACTTGTATTCAATATTACCGAACCTAGAATAGGGTGCAAATGTGGGTCAATAAAACCGGGCATCATGGTTTTACCTTGGAGGTCATTTATTATGGTACGATCACCTTGCAATTTTTCTGCATCGGCTTTGGCACCTACAAAAACTATTTTGCCATCTTTTACAGCAACTGCTTCTGCATACGTGGCACTATCGCTTTCCATGGTTATAATATCCCCGCCAAAATAAATGGCATCGGCAACATCAGAAGTCTCTTTGGGTTGACAGGAGGCAAAGAGAAGTGTTAAGTAAATTGGGATGGTAATTTTATGCATGATTTGGGAAGGGTTAATTGCAGGAAGTAAGGTAACAGATTTACTCAAAGGAATAGACTTTCGTCCAATCCGCCTTCATGTCTACTACTAACCAATTGTATTTCTCAGCGTCATCCAATCCTCTTTCCAAATGCCCGATGTGTGATGTTCGATCATACGCCCATTCGCGAATTGAATCGGTTGCAGTTGTAGTCCATTGTAACAATGCTTGAGTAATTATATCAGTGAGTGTTGCAAACTCCTGTCCTTTCTTAACTCCTTTGTTTTCCCATTCGTTTGTGAGTTCTTTTCTTACTTCAATGCTTTTAAGCCGCTGATTTACCCACTCTTTGCTGTAACCAAGCTTTAGATAATTTTCCATCGCCCTGTCAATACTTATTTCAGGGTCCTGGCTTTCTTCTATTCGTTCATAACCAATTTTTGCCAGCCATTGCTTAAAGGGCTCTGCCTTAGGTGATGGAATAGATTGTATTAACCTAAAGAGTTGTTCGGTGTCAGCTACATCGGTTAGATAAAATTTACCATCTGCCGATTGCATTTTCAGTTGGTTACAATTTGTAACCGACTGATTGCCTTCCTTACTAAGGCGGTGTTTAAGCACCTTCCAATAATTTCTTGGATTTGGACTATCAGTTAATACTCCTATTATATCCACAATAGAGAAATACCATTTCTCCTGTTCTGCATCCCAATGGCTGCGTATTTTTTTGCTTTCAAATAGTTTGATATTGCTCATGCTCAAATTTAGAAAACTTAAACCCAGATTATGCTTTAGAAAAGTGGAAAGCCCTGTCCAGCGGTTTCTGCCAAAAGGGTAGGTACAAATTGTACCCACCCTTTAGCAAGTTCATCATCACGCTGACGCATGCGTTTGATGTATTGTTTGGGATCTTTGCTATCGGTTAAAACCTGTATAACATCTTCAACCACGAAGTACCATTTTTGGTCTTCTTCGTTCCAGACCGAACGAATTTCTGTGCTTTGAAAGAGTTTGATATTGCTCATTGCTTAAAAGTTAATAACAAGTACCCATGATGCGAGCAGCAGTACTGCGGACTTGGTTTTGTTTTTCATTTTTGATTTAACCTTAAAAATTCTAAAAAACGGCTAATGAATTTATTATTTTCCATTCGTGGTTTTTTCTTATTTGTTTTGTTTCGGCCAGCGTTCTACTAATCTAAGTTTTGTGTTTTTGCAGAGAGCAGCAGTGCTGCAAATGTGGTTTTATTTGATTATCGCTTTGAACTATCATTTTGTGAAATGTTTTCTATTAAAATAAACGGTCACCATCTCGACCCAAATAGGTATCGGGATGATGACCGTTGGTTTTACTCTTTTATTTATTTCTTCACCGGAAATGTTTCTACCGTTACCTTATAAATCTTGCCCGTGAATTTTTCTTTCCTTGCATAGGCAGGATTGACAGGTGTATTTTCATCCGTTCCTACATCTGCTGACTCATCAATTCCAAAGGTGTTGCTGTTTGTCTTTGCAATCTTTCCTTCACCTATTTTATTTCCATCCATTGTAATGGTTGCTAATCCACCGGCTCCACGACCACCTTCATAAGCGAAATCAAGTTTGATGGTGTGCTTGCCGGCACCCACTTTTTGTGTGGATGAAACGGAATACATTTCAAGTCCTACCCAATTGTAGTAGTAAGTTGGCTTGCCATCCTGCATATAAAATGACCATCCGCCAAAATCACCACCCTGGCAAAGGATCACTCCGTTTGCGTTGGCTGGTACATCTACTTCTGCTGTAATGGCAAGAGATGTGTTTTTAACATTGATAAAAGCATTTTCGGGTATACCTTTTGCCCCTTCATAGAGATCAAGTTTCGTTCGGCCATTCATCAGATCGGGTCTTCCTGCAATCACAGGATCAAAGCGTTCTATACTACGGTCGTCAATGGGCAGTACATTAAATTTCACAGCTTCTTCTGTGAATTTCTTTTTAAGTTCTTCAAGCTTCTCCGGATTTTTATCCGCAAGGTTATTAGCCTGACTGAAGTCTTCATTCACGTTGTACATTTCCCATACATCTTCTGTCAACGGTCTTCTTGGCTTACCCTCCCATGGTGCTTTGTGTATTGTTCCTGCAAACCAGCCCTCGTGATAAATGGCACGGTTGCCAATCATTTCAAAGTATTGTGTTTTTCGCATATCGGGTGCAGTTGCATTATCGAAAGAATACTTCATACTCACACCTTCGATTGGTCGCTGCTCAAAGCCATTCACTATTTTAGGTGCAGGCACGCCTACAGCTTCATAAATTGTTGGAGCAATGTCAATCACATGATGAAACTGCGAACGTACTTCATTTTTTGATTTGATGCCAGTTGGCCAATGCAATACCATTCCATTGCGTGTGCCTCCAAAGTTAGAGGCTACTTGCTTTGTCCAGGTGAAGGGGGTGTTACCTGCCACTGCCCAACCTGCAGCAAAATGATTGTAGGTGTGCTCAGTTCCCAATTGATTGATCCGACTCAATTGCATCTCAATAGTTTCCTGCACGCCATTGAAGTAGGTATTTTCATTGAACATACCAATCATACCACCTTCGGCACTCGACCCGTTATCACCAACTAAATAAATAAATACAGTATTATCCATTTCGCCTCTTTCTTCAAGCGAAGCAACAAGTCTTGCTACTTGTGCGTCAGTATGCTCGGCAAAGCCAGCAAATATTTCCATCTGTCTTTCAAACAATTTTTTCTCATCAGTGGTAAGCTTATCCCAATCTTTTATGTCAGCAGGCTTGGGGGCAAGCACAGTATTTTGTGGAACGACATTGAGTTTCTTTTGTCGTTCTAGCGTTTCTTCTCTTAACTTATCCCAACCCTGTGAAAATTTTCCTTTGTACTTGTCGGAATATTCTTTTGGAGCATGGTGTGGCGCATGTGTTGCTCCTGTAGCGAAATACATGTAAAACGGTTTATCCGGAGTGAGTGATTGTTGTGTGTTCATCCACGCAAGTGCCTGATCAGTCATATCGTTGGTGAAATGATAATTTGGATCTTCTACGTTTGGATATACACGGGTTGTTCCATCATACACCATCGGATGCCACTGATTGGTTTCTCCTCCAATGAATCCAAAAAATTTATCGAAGCCAGAGCCGGTAGGCCAACGGTCATACGGGCCTGAAACCGAACCTTCCCATGGAGGAGTTTCATGATATTTTCCAAAGGCTGCCGTGCTATAACCATTCAACCGAAGCACTTCGGCAATGGGAGTAATGGTTTGTGGGCGAATACCGGTATTGCCAGGGAAAGCCGTAGCCACTTCCATGATGGCACCTGCATTATTAGAATGGTGATTATATCCGGTAAGTAGTGCCGTGCGTGTTGGTGAACATAAAGCTGTGGTGTGAAAGCGATTATATTTTAATCCGTTTGCAGCAAGCTTCTCAAGTGTTGGCATGTGAATAGGTCCACCGAAAGCGCTGGAATGACCAAAACCAATGTCATCAATCAATACGATAACAACATTCGGAGCTTTTGCCGGTGCTTTTACTTCAAACCTTGCTGGTGCTTTTGCATTGCGGGCATCCAGCTCGGTGATAGCTGGGTAGACTGGTTCTTTAATGGGAAGAACAGAGCGGTCAAGTTCACCAGCGGGAAGTACCGCTGCTGTCTCTGTCTTAGGTTGCTGTGTGCAACTGAATGCGATCGCAACAACTGCAATGAGAAACAGTGACGCGAGATGTGTTTTGTATTTCATCGGATTGTATGGTTTACTTCAAAAGTAAGATTTTTAGGGCAAAAAACGGTCACCCATTTAGAGGTGACCGCAAGTTCTAAAATCAGTGTCTTTTATTTACCTCCACTTTCCTGCATCTTCTTCATTACATCATCCAGATTAAATGCAGCAGGACTCTGACTAGGCGGATACTCCTTAAAGGTACCAATAAATTTCCCAACATAGGGTTGTGCTGCTAAGAATAGATAGACACGGTCAATTTCCCAATCCCAATAGGTGTTCGAGGTAACATCAGCTCGCTCATACACATCGGTACGCAGATTAAATAATTTTGGCATGCGGAGCGAAACGAAAGGTTCCGCCCAAAGCCCCATAGTACCTTTCATTCGTTGTTCCATAAAAACTACCTTCCAGTTATCATAGCGAAGCGCTGTAAGTTGAGCGTCATCATTAAAGTATAAGAATTCCTTCCTGGGATCTTCCGTTGTTTGTCCGGTAAGTAAAGGCAACATGTTATAGCCATCCAAATGAACTTTGAAAGTTTTGTTGCCAACAGTGTAACCAGTCAATAATTTTTCCTTTACATCAGGCACACCTGCCGCAGCCAGTAAAGTAGGCATCATGTCAAGATGAGCAACGATATCGTTTGATACGGTACCGGGTTGAATATGTCCGGGCCAGCTAATCATGGCAGGTACACGGTATGCACCTTCCCAGTTGGTATTCTTCTCGCTTCGGAAAGGAGTTGTTCCTGCATCGGGCCAGCTATTTTGGTGAGGGCCGTTATCGGTGCTGTACATAACAATGGTATTGTCTTCAATACCTAGTTTTTTAATCATATCTAAAACAGTACCTACATTTTTATCATGGTCAATCATGGCATCATGATATTCACTTTGCCAACGGCCAGCCTGACCATCACTTCCTGGTTTAACATGCGTGCGGAAGTGCATGTGCGTAAAGTTTACCCAAAGGAAAACGGGTTTGCCTGCTTTAACCTGTTGTTCAAGAAAAGCTGCACCCTTTTGTGCAAATTCATCATCAACAGTTTCCATGCGCTTTTTTGTAAGCGGACCAAGGTTTTCAATTTTCTGCGTGCCATCAGCATTTGCAAAGGTATGCAGCATACCACGGGGTCCGTATTTTGCTCTGAAACCGGGGAAATCTTTTTCAGTTGGATAATCACGATTTTCAGGTTCTTCTTCAGCGTTGAGGTGATAGAGGCTACCATAAAACTCATCGAAGCCATGCAGGGTTGGCAGAAATTCATCCTTGTCGCCCAAATGGTTTTTACCAAACTGACCTGTTGCATAACCTTGGCCTTTCAATAACAGGGCAATGGTAACATCCCTATCCTGAAGACCTGCACTTGCACCGGGTGCTCCAACTTTTGTTAAGCCTGTGCGCAAACCACATTGGCCTGTAATAAATGAAGCGCGGCCAGCGGTACAACTTTGTTCAGCATAATAATCGGTGAATAACACACCCGCCTTAGCTACCCTATCAATGTTAGGAGTTTTGTAACCCATTACACCCATGGAGTATGCACTGATATTTGTTTGCCCGATATCATCTCCCCAGATGATGACGATGTTAGGTTTGCCAGACTGTGCCGGAGCGGCTGCTTTTTTTTGCTGGGCTTCAGTAAAAAAAGTTACAGCTATTAACAGTATTGTTAATAGGTGATTGATTCTCATTAGTCTCATACGTGATTATTTTGGTTGATTTGGAATTGTTCTTTTAAGATACATCCTGTCATTTTTAGGAGCTTCGAAAATAAGTATTATTCCTTAGAAAAATCAATTATTTGTTCGAAGGTTCAAGATAATCACTGCCATTTTAAGATTAGTTCCGATCTTTGTAGCGTGAAGTCAAATCGATTTATTTCTGCACTCAAACGAATCTTAAAATTCAGTGTGATCGGTATAGGCATTATACTTATACTTTTCAGCATAGCGTCCTATATCATTTTTGAACAGAAGAAGGAATGGCTTTTAACCCAACTCCAGGACTATATTAATCAAGCACAGTCGGGGCAGATTGAAATTGCTACCATGGAGCTAAAATTATTAAAACATTTCCCAAATGTTACCATTGCATTTGATTCGATGCGGTATTATGAACATCGCGACTCGGTGCGTATACCTGGGGAACAGCCCATCCTTAACGCAAGACTATTGTTTGTTGCCTTTGACTTTTGGTCGTTAGTAAACACTGAAATGAAGGTATCTGCGATCACCTTATCAGACGCTGTGCTGAGTATTGTCGAATATAAAGATGGGGTACTCAATCTGGAAAATGCACTCATGAAAAAAGGGGCGGTAAAGGAAACAACAGCCGTAAAGATTGAACTGGAAGATATTCAGCTAAACAATATCCTGTTAAGCTGGCATTCCTCTGTTATGCCAAAGGCTTCCGAATTTTTTATTCAGGAACTTGATGCCACACTTTTCAGTGACGCAAACAAACTGGACTGTAAACTCGCTTCCAGTCAAGAGGTGCGGGCATTCTACCTCAACAACCCACACCAACCAATCACTGGAGATGTAGGGCTTAATCTCGATTTCAGTTTTGACAAGGAAAGTAGTGTATTAATGATACGGAAAAGTCAAGTGGAATATAATGCCATCTCAGCAGAAATACAGGGCACTTATTTACATCGGAGTAATCGATCCATTGATCTTGTATTTGACGCCTCGTCCAGCAATGTGGAAATAATATCGCTTTTGATCAAAGAAGAAGTTATCAAACTCAACCCGGAGCTTATTAAGAAGGGCGGTATTTACTTGCGAGGAAAAGTATTCGGTGAATTAAAAACAGGGAAACCCCAGGTAGATATTTCTTTTGGTGTTCAGGATTTGACGTTGAGGCTGCCCAACCGATCAGGAGAGTTTAGGAATCTCGGCTTTGAAGGAACTTTTAAATCAGGTTCATCCCCTGATTACTCAGAAGCAACGTTGGAGATTAAAAAACTACGCGGCCAGGTTCCGGGTGGGTCACTAAGAGGAGCATTTGAAATTAGAAATTTTGTTAAGCCATATTTACGGTATAACCTCAGCCTCAACACACAACTCGATGGTTACGATCAGGTGTTTCAAATGAAGTTCTTAAAAAGTATAAAAGGCAGCATTGACTTGAAAGCAACCTTCGATGGATTGCTCGATTTCAGTGATTTGCATTCCATGGATAGCACCAGAACCAGTACGCTCACACTGGACGATGTGTCCTTTGTATTGCCGAAGAGCAATAAAAATATTTCAGGGTTGACGGGCACTATAGTAGGGAAGGATAATCAGTTTCTTTTCGATCACGTGAAGTTTAAATATGACAGTAGCGATTTCCTGTTGAATGCCTCCGTTGGTAATCTGATGTATTATATATTGAACAAGGAGAGTCATCTGGAGATTGCTTCCACACTTCAATCCGACAGACTATTTTTTCAGGACTTTCGCATGGATACATTGGATACTGATTCGGGCCAGATGAACAATCTCCATCTTGATTTTCGCGCTACTGCAGAGATGAAAAAGCGTGACACGGATGAAGGCCTGTCGGACTTTACGTTGACATTGAATGAAATGTCATTCCTGCTGCCCACTTATCAAAAACAGATTTCAAATGTATCAGGAATGTTAACCAATACTGGTAATCAATTCTCCATCGCTGATTTGACATTCAATTATAATAAGAGTGATTTGAGGGTTAATGCCACCGTTACAAACCTGCTGGATTTATTGACGAGTGGAAATAATAGCAGTGAGATTGCTGCAACTATTCAATCTAAGGAAATAGTCACACAAGATTTTATATGGAATGGTGCCCGAACTGCACTGGTGCAAGATCGCATCCATGATCTTCAACTTGATTTCACAGCCACAACGACTCCGAAGATCATCACCCACAACAAGTGGCTTCCGGATTTTGAATTTGAGATAAAGGAACTATCTGCCAAACTTGATGAGCTGGCTGACTTCAAACAAGTCTCCACAAAGGGGAATCTCATTCGAACAGCCGCTGGGTTGAAACTTACGCTGAATAATTTTCATGCTACGATGCTACAGGGCAAAGTGAATATTGACGGAGATGTTTTGTTTAAGAGCAAGAGTGAATTGGATGTTAAGGCGAAGGTTACGTTGGATAAGTTTCCGTGGAATTATGTGAACGATCTTGTTGCAGAAATTGCTTCCGATAAGGAGCCAGCGGCTAAAAATATTTCTGTAAAAGAGATGGATCTCGTTACGGCAGATCTTACGCTGGCGGCAACGCTGCAACCCTATCCGTTCGCCATAAAAAAACTGGCGGTTAACCATAGCCGGGTACATTATAGCTTGCCCGATACGAGATTCATTGACGTACAGGATTTTTCTCTTGACCTGACCGATCTTTATTTTCTTCATCCGCCAAATTTGGGAAGTATTAGAGGGTTGAAGTCTATGAAGAGTAAGATGGAAATAAACAAGGCATCCTTTCTGAAAATCCCAACCATGGACCTTATGCTCGACTTAAGCTGTGCTAAAGAGAACCAGCTGAATATTGGTTTTTCAATAAGCGGACATAAGGCCAAAAATGAAAATGGAAATCTTTTTCTCAATTTCGGAAAGGAGGATAATGAATATACCCTGGGCTATACAATCCAGGACTTGTCTGTTGAGCCTCTGCTGAAGAGATATATTGATAAGAAGTGGATGACGGGCAATTTGGATTTGGATCTTCAGTTAATAACAAAAGGCCCGACCTGGAGCAAGGTGAAAGACAACCTAAGTGGAACCATAAAAATAACGGGTGACTCTTTGCTTCTTTACGGACTTGATGTTGACGCTATGTTGAAGAAATACGAAAAGAGTCAAAAATTCAACCTGGTCGATTTAGGTGCCTTTATGGTAGCTGGCCCGGTTGGGCCTGTATTAACAAAGGGTTCAGATTTTGCGCAATTGATGACCATCAATCTGGACACAGCACAACGGACTTCCATTCAATCTTTTCACGGCCACTTGAAGTTGAACGATGGTCAACTCAGTTCCGAGGACGTTGCATTTGCCACCACCCAAAATCGGATAGCCTTTGATGGGAAGGTGGATCTTAAACATGATACGATACCAGGAATTACCATTGCTGTTGTTGATAAGAATGGCTGTAGCTTAATGGACCAGCGCGTATATGGTAAAACATCTAAGCTGAAGGCAGGTAAATTGAATGTCACGAAAACACTGTTGGGTCCGGTAATCAATTTTGCGAATGCGGTGGTGGGCAATGATTGTAAACCAGTGTATACAGGAAAAGTTAAGCACCCCGTTAAGAAGTAAGTGTCCTACACCTTCAAGGTGGAATATACCTAAGCTATTTGAACATTTCCCGTAACTCAATAATTTTCTCATTGGGTTTATCCATATCGATCAATCCGCTGCGAGGCCGGTCTAAGTCGAGGATAGTAAAAATTGTAGCTGAAAGCATGATCGTAAATCCCATCACGATGATCCAGTCAATTTTGTATTTGTTATCGTAGCCTAAAAGGAAGGCCGAACAAAAACAAAGTATAAAAAGGAAATACAGGATAGAATCCGGAACGGTGGCTTCACCGGCAGCTCTTCTGGTAGTGGTGATATCAATCATTGCATTTAATGCGGGTATCAGTTCTGAAGTTCGCGTAGTAATGTTATCGGTCTTTGCATAGGTGGCTGTAATGCGCCATACTTCCTTACCGATGCTATCTGCTTTAAGATAATGCTTTACTATTTCTTTAACGTCCATTCCTGCCTGATAAAATGCAATGCGTTCTTCTACATATTCTTTTAAGTTGCTCCGCAGTGATTGTCGTACACTGTCGGGATAAATATCCGTACGTAAGATCGCAGTTCCGATCGTGTTAGCTTCTTCAATTACCAGTTGCCTCCGTGCATCAAATCGTGAACTTGACATACTGAAGGTAAACGCCAGAAGTAACCCAAGCAGTGCTAACAAGGCTCCATTTATAGATCCAAGCTCTACTCTGGATTGATCAGGATCGGCTATGATGGCACGTAGCCGCAAGCGATGACCAAATAAATAAAATCCAATAATGCCAAATAAGACAATGATTGTTATTAGGATTGCTGGAGTCGATTGAAGTAGAGAAAGCTTGAGCATGGAAATAGTATGACAAGGTTTTTAGAGATGCCTTAAAATTAAACTTATTCTGTACACAAATAATAGGGATCTATAAGATTTTGTTATGAATGAGGAGTAATGCTTACAATTTATGCTCACACCATGTTATCCTTTAGCTATAAATACCTAAATAGAAGAGATGTTTTTCGTATTGTTCAGCACTTAGAATCAATTTCAAATTCGTAAACTTGTAAAAAAGCCAGGTGATTTGTTTTAACGTAAAATATTGTACTCCTCTAATTTTGTCCCGGTTCTTTTTTCAGGGAATTGCACTGAAAGCACAAACCAATGAACAAGCCTGGTTTGAATATATGCTCAATGTGCCCTTCGCCAATTCATTCAATGTGGAGAATGACTTTACCTATAGTACATTACTGAGCCAACCGAAATGGAAAGCTTTCGATTACAACGCCACACTGGAATATTCGCTTAGCCCTCGCGTTGATTTTATTGGAGCCATGTTAACTTCCTATACTGCACAATATGAATCGTTCAATACACTTGAACTACGACCCATGTTGGGTACAAAGATTTATTTTACTCCAAATAAAAGAATTCAAACAAGATTGCTATTACGTTTGGAGCAGCGCAATTTCAAGAACTTAGATACTAAGGAATGGGAGCAGGTGGTGCGACCAAGGGTAAGAGGTGAAGTTGTTATTCCAATTAACAAGGATTCCTATTTTGAAGATAATTTGTGGTATGCCATGGCTGATGCGGAGTTGCTTTTTGTGAATACAGATGTAGAGGAGCGTTTTGCTAACCGATTTAGACTTCGCTTAGGTGTTGGGTATCGCCTCAGTTATTCGTTCCGGTTTGAACTGGTATACATGAATCAACAATCAAAAAACGGAATAAATGATAGCTTTAGCTCCAGCGATAATGTTATTCGGTTTCGGGTGAAACATTTTTTAAGAAAAACAAAACCTTCGAAATCGGCAGGCGTTGGCAATTAATTGGAAACCATAGAAGGAGCTGCAATAAAGTTTCCCGTGTTTTTGATCTGTAAGTTTTGGCGGAAATTAATTTTGAATTGATTGTTTCCTGTTCCGTCATCAGGGATGTAGGTAAATCGAATTTCCATCGTACCAAAAATTAAATTCTCGTTTCGTGTGCGTAAGCCTGCATTGATTCCAAAAATGTTGGGCCTGCTTTGGTCACAAAATTCGCATTCCAGCTGTGACCAATCCAAACCCGTGAAAGGAGCAAAACGAAATCCCGCCAGACTCCAGGGCGTGTAAAAAGTGGTCTCTGTTCGAGCATAAAATTGCTGTGTACCCAACAGACTGTCTGCCGAAATCCCATATACTTGATTCCGGGTAACTTTTATATAATTATTAGTAGTTTGATTGACAAGCTGGGAGTATCCAAGGGCTACAAAAGATCTTAATTTAAAACGATTGGCATTAAACGCCCGTGTGTAGAAGGTGGCTTCTGTTTTTGTGAGTAAATCCTCAATCCTGTTATTTCTGTAAAAACTTCCTACTTCAAGTTTTAGTTGATAAAAGTTACCGCTCCGAATAGCTTTACTGTACTTTACTTTGACTGCGGCATAGGGTCTTTCAATTTGTAATTGCTTCACATATCCTCCCGTTAGTGAGGCGGTAATTCCATACGGTACATCTTCTGTCCTTCCAAAGCCAAATACATAACGTGTCTTAAAAAAAATCTTTCGATAGAAAGTAAATTCACCGAGCCAGCCCTTCGTGCTATTATAGTCCGTCAACGATTGGTATTCAGGCTGAACAGGGACTTCAGAAAAATAATTGTTAAAATAACGCAAGGCAAAAAAATGGCGATTGCGATTGGTAAATTTCTTTTTGATACCCATGTTATACCCGAGCCAGGTGTCAAAGATCTTATAACGATAGTTGAGAAAGGCAGAGTCTGGTTTTTGATAGACATTTACCGACTGATTGTTACTGATTTCAAGTCCTCCCGCGATTCTTGAGTAAGGCGAAACCAGAGGTCGATTGATACGTGTAAAATAGGCATACTCATTTTCTCCGCCTTGACTTATGCCATCGTTCAATTGGGTATAGGCAAATTCGATATTGGTAAGACTACCAAGCCAACTGCTTTTCCTGTAATAAAGACCATATCCAAATTGAGGTGTTCGCACGGGATCGAGTAATCCGGAAAATTCTACGCGCTGTCCTAACCCGGCCACGTTCGCATCATAAAGAGAAAACTCAGGAGCCGTTGGGCTCCCTCCAATACGTGCACCCAAACTGAACACGTCACGGGTAATGGCGGTGATGTCCACCGAATCAGTACCGGCAACTGGTGTGACGATAATGCGTGCATCCAAAATAAAATCAAGATCACGAAGAAAGCGCTCATTATCGGCCAGGAGAAAAGGGTTTAAGGGCTTGTTTTTGTTAACGAACAAATGATTTCGAATAATTACCTCCCGGGTTCTACTGTGCAATGAATTGGCAATACGACTAACGACTCGATTTACTTTCTTTGAACTATCGTAGATGGATCGTTCAAGTCCAATGAACTCAATCTGTATGTTTCGGATGATTTTATTTTCATAGGGTGCGAAAGCCTCTGTGCTGAGTTCGTTAGCAATTGTATCTTTTGGAGCAATGCTGATCAATCCGATCCCTTTGGCGAGTGTCTTCCGGGCACTTGATCTTTCCCTGACAGAGTCATTTTTGTTCTGCGCAAAAGCGGGAGAAAGAAAGAAGGCGCTTACGATGAAGAGGAGTAGAGGTCTGATTCGCTCCATTGATTTTTATTCACGAGTGGATTGACGTGGAGTAGAGTGATAATACTAAAATAACACTTATCTACTTCTTCTTACTCTTTTACACATCTGAAGCCCGTATGGTTCATTCCCGAATCATAAGCTGAACCTTGACGCCCACTCGGTTTATAATTGGAACAATATTGAATACTGCAAAC
>JANNRV010000075.1:0-9574 GCA_031401775.1 Bacteroidia bacterium
GTTAAATTGGCAGGTTTAAGCAAGGAGAGGTTTTTTAGCGCGGCTCCAGAAGCAAAAATCTTGGTGGTCTTAAAGTCCCTGCACAGCTGGTCTAAATAGTCTTGAACTTGCCGAGGCTGTGGAGAAGAGGTAATGGAGGTAAGAATTAAATCAGGCTTGTGAACCTCACAAATACTCTTCAGATCCCTATACGGCACACTCTGTCCCAGGTAATAGGTTCTTATGCCTGATTGCCTGACGATGTAGTGGTAAAAAAGCAATCCAATTTCATGCTGCTCATTTTCAGGCAGGAAAAGAATAGCTCTTTTGCTTAATTTGGAGGGTATCTGAAGCGAATCAATAGCAACAATAATTTTTTGCCGAATGAGATGGGTAATGAAATGCTCTTGGGCCGGTGAAATATTTTCTGTAAGCCAAAGAACACCTATTTTTTGGAGAAAGGGATAAACTACGTCCAGGATTGCACTTTCAAAACCAAGCTTTAGGGTGAGTCGCGAAAGAACTTTTTCAAATTGTTCTTCTTCTAAATCGATCATGGCCAACACCAGTTGATCAATGTAGATTTCAACATCGGCCTTCTCTTCACTAAGTTCAAAAACCTGTTGATTGATCTCCTGCTCACTTAAGGTGACAATCTTGGATATTTTTACGCCATTGTTATTCAATAACGAAACATTGATGATTTTTTTTAGATCATCATCGGAGTAATAGCGAATATTGGTTGAGGTTCTTTTAGGGACAATGAGCCGATGTCGCTTTTCCCAAATGCGGATGGTGTGTGCCTTTATGCCGGATAATTGTTCTAGTTCTTTTATTGAAAAATTACCCATCTGAAATTGCTCCTTCTTTATAATTCAAATTAAAACACATTTACCCGAATATTGTTTTAAATTTCTTTTTCAGCAATTATTTTCTGTGGCTAATCCTAAAATTCATACCGACAAGGTCGCATTTCAACCTGGGCTTGCTTGGTTTGGTAGACAGCAATGGACGGCATTTAATTTTCAGCAGGAAGCCTGGCAAAGTTATTTAGAAGGCTACAATGGCATGGTCAATGCACCAACGGGGAGTGGGAAAACCTATTCGCTACTTATTCCGGTTCTTTTAGAGTTTATGGCAAAGCACCCTGATTATTCCACTAAAAAAAATAACGGACTGCAGGTGATTTGGATCACTCCGATACGTGCCTTGGGTAAGGAGATTGAGCTTGCAGCTAAACGCGCTATTGAAGGCATGAATGTGAATTGGAAGGTTGGCGTACGAACAGGAGATACCTCTGCCAAAGACAGACTAAGGCAAAAGGAAAAACCACCCGAATTTTTGATCACTACTCCCGAGAGCATGCATCTTCTATTGGCGCAAAAGGGATATGCGACTTACTTCAAAGACCTGAAGGCAATCATAGTAGATGAGTGGCATGAATTGATGGGATCCAAGCGAGGGGTGCAAATGGAATTGGCGCTTTCGCGTTTGAAGTCAGTTATTCCAACCCTAAAGATTTGGGGGATATCCGCCACCATTGGTAACATGGATCAATCTCTTCAAGTATTGCTTGGAAATTTTTATAAACAAGGTAAGTATAAAGTCATCTGCGCAGATCACAAAAAGCAGATCGATGTCATTTCCATTTTTCCGGATGAATTGGAGCGAATGCCATGGTCAGGGCACTTAGGAATTCAGCTTCTGGAAAAAGTGATACCCATCATCAATTCAAGTACCTCAACATTAATTTTCACCAATACAAGATCATTTGCTGAAATATGGTATCAGAAGTTGCTGGATAAAGCTCCAGAGTTCTCCGGATTAATTGCTATGCATCATGGATCCATTAGTCATCAACTTCGGCATTGGGTGGAGGACCAACTTCATGCGGGGAAACTTAAAGCCGTGATCTGCACCTCCAGCCTCGATCTGGGTGTAGACTTTCAACCGGTGGAAACTATTATCCAGGTAGGAAGTCCAAAAGGTGTGGCTCGATTTTTACAACGTGCCGGTCGAAGTGGGCATCAGCCCGGAGCGGTTAGTAAAATCTATTTTTTACCAACCAATTCATTGGAGCTGATAGAAGCAGCAGCGTTGCGCGAAGGCATCAGTAAAGGAATTGTGGAGGATAGAATTCCATACTTGCGTTCCTTTGATGTTTTGATACAATACCTTATAACGCTCGCGGTCTCCGATGGCTTCAGGCCGGAAGAAATTTTTGAAGAGGTTAAGAGTACGTTTTGCTTTTCTTCCATCACCAAAGAGGAATGGCTTTGGGTGTTAAATTTTGTGACGACAGGCGGAGCTGCTCTCACCGCCTACGATGACTATCGAAAGATTGTAATTGAGGAGGGTGTTTATAAAGTTGAGAATCGGAGAATTGCCATGATGCATAGATTGTCAATAGGAACAATTGTAGGCGATACTAATTTATGGGTGCGTTATGTTAGTGGTAAACAGCTGGGCTCAATCGAAGAATATTTCATATCAAGGTTGAATCCCGGAGATGTGTTTTGGTTTGCGGGCCGCAATCTTGAACTAGTGAGGATTAAAGAAATGGAAGTTCACGTGAGAAAAACAAATCGTAAATCGGGAAAGGTGCCATCCTGGCAAGGAGGCCGCATGCCGCTTTCTTCTCAAATGAGTGAGATGATTCGCTTCAAAATAGATGAAGCCGCAGAAAATAAAGAAAGTGATGATGAGATGCGTTTTCTCAAACCTTTGATGGAACTCCAGCGAACCCGATCATACCTGCCAAAAAAAAATGAATTTTTGATTGAGTACTTAACTTCCTCGGAAGGATACCATGTGCTCATGTATCCCTTTGAAGGACGTTTTGTCCACGAGGGTATGGCTGCGGTGCTTGCCCATCGCATTGCTCAGATACGGCCCATTACCTTTTCAATTGCCATGAATGACTATGGATTTGAATTACTATCGGATCAGGAGATTCCTATCGCTGAAGCAATAGAGACCGATGTTTTAAGCACCGATAACCTGTTTGCTGACATTCAAGCCAGCATCAACTCAACAGAAATGGCACGGAGAAAATTTCGGGATATTGCTGCCATTGCGGGACTTGTTTTTAAAGGCTATCCGGGACATCCTATCAAGAACAAACATCTACAGTCTTCTTCCCAGCTTTTCTTCAACGTCTTCCACGACTATGAAGCTCATAATTTGCTTCTCCTTCAGGCGATGGAGGAAGTAATGGACTTTCAGTTGGAAGAAGAGCGATTGCGAAGGGCGTTGGAAAGAATCAACAAGCAGAAGATCATCATTACCACACCAAAGGCACCTACTCCTTTTGCATTTCCCATCATGGTAGATCGTACGCGCGAAAAACTGACTTCTGAAAAACTAGAGGATAGGATTAAGAAAATGGTAATGAAATTTAAGGAATAGTGATCAGCCTAGAAAACAGTTCTGAACAACAGAAATAGTGAACCTGACAACACCATCACCACCGGGAGCGTCAGTAACCATGCGATAAGAATATTACGGACCGTATCAGGTTGAAGATTCTTGATCCCTTTGCTGGCTACCATAGAACCGGCAATGCCTGATGAAAGCACATGGGTTGTACTAACAGGTAAGCCAAAGTAACTCGATAGTCCGATGGTACTTGCAGCCACGAGTTCTGCACTTGCACCTTGAGCATAAGTGAGATGTTGCTTACCAATCTTTTCTCCAATCGTTTTAACGATTCTCTTCCAGCCAATCATGGTGCCGCATCCCAGCGAAAGAGAGATCATCACAATAACCCAACCCGGTGAATAATCTGTTGCTTTATTCAAGGACTTTAGACTTCCTTTCATCAAATCTTTGTCCTTATCGCTCATACTTACTTCTTCCTTCTGGATAAGCCCGGTAATGTTTCTGTTCATGACCAACAAATCTTTTCTTACTTCAAAACGTTGAGTCTTTGGAATTTCTTCGAGACTTTCATTAGATGCGAACTGTTGTTGCAGTCGTTGGTTCATCTTTAATGATTCCGCCAGTTTTAGCCGATCCGGTTGTGCCAGCGTAGATGAGTCAATAGAATTAATCTGGACTTCAATTTTCTTCAATGGATTGAGCATGGAAGCCGTTTCAATTTTTCCATTGAGTGCAAAGTAGCCGGGAACGATGCCGATGAGAATCAGCATCACTAAACCAACGCCCTTCTGCCCATCATTTTGTCCATGAAAAAAACTTACCATTGTGCAGGTAATTAAAAGAATACCTCGAATCCAGGGTGGAGGTGGTGCATTTTTCTTTGGCTCTTTGAACAGATCATCTCCCGAAGGTGAGTCTTTGGTAATTGTCCTTAGCAAAAACATAAGGACGATAACTATAGTAAAGCCAAAGAGAGGAGAGATGAGCAGCGAAAGACCAATCTCCTGAGCTTTTCCCCAGTTTACGGCATCTCCGGTAGCCTCGGGCAAAAGCGAATAGGAAATTCCAACTCCAAGTATTGAACCGATCAATGTATGTGAACTGGAGCAGGGAATTCCAAAATACCAGGTAAGTAAATTCCAAAATATTGCGCTTATCAAAAGTGCGCCCACCATCGAAATACTATGAGCGATATTTTGATCGACCAATGTTTCAACGGGCAGAAGATTGACAATACCCATTGCTACGGTGATTCCACCCAAAAAGACACCGAGTGAATTCATAAAGCCAGACCAAATCACTGCTACCCATGGTTTCAATGAGTTGGTGTAGATAACAGTGGCCACGGCATTGGCCGTATCATGAAAACCATTGACAAACTCAAAACCGCAAGCTGCTATAAGGCAAAAAATCAAAAGGATGGTGTAGGATAATTCTAAGTCGAACATGACTATTGGTTGGGGTAATAGGTTTTGAACAAGTCTCTAGCTAGCTACTTAACTTTCAAAGGTAGGATGACGTGACAAGGACAATGTTACCTCAATGTTAATATTTGGGTTAGGAGAAGAATAAGCCTACGGCCCGAAAAACAGCAAAATAAGTGTATATCGATGGCTATCAAGTCAATGCTTTCTTCGGACTGCATGCCTTTCGAGACCATGCTTTTAAGAAGGGTTTTAGCCTTAAATTCGGACCGTGAAAATTGAGATTTCAGATGAGGAATTGTATTTGTTGGCCCATAAGGCGATTTGGCTTCCTCAGCGCAAAACGGTATTGATCTCCGACCTCCATTTTGGTAAGATTAATCACTTTAGAAAGTCGGGGATCCCGGTTCCACAAAAGGCAAATGAAAAGAACTCAGAAAGCCTTATTGATATTTTAAATCTCTGTAAGCCGGAGCAGACCATTTTTCTGGGCGACTTATTTCACAGTTATTACAATGATGAGTGGGAGGTGATAGGCCAAATCATCAGGCATTTTTCATCTTGCCAATTCGAATTGGTTCGTGGCAATCACGATATCATGAGTCAACGGCAATACGAAAGACATAGAATTGAAGTGCACGAGGCTTCTTTGTTAATCGGAAATCTTCTATTGACTCATGAGCCTATGTTGGAAATTCCGCCAGGCACTTATAATTTAGCTGGGCATCTTCATCCGGGAATTCGATTGGTAGGAAAAGCCAGGCAATCGATGACCTTGCCTTGTTTCTTTTTCGGAGATCGGCAGGGTATACTTCCTGCTTTCGGTTCTTTCACAGGTCTGGCACGAATTACTCCCAAGAAAGAAGATCGTATTTTTGTAATCGTTGAGAATAGAGTTCAACAGCTTTAGCACACCTACTTAAAAAATAATGAGATTAGCGGGCCTTGTCTATTTACTTTTTTATTTAATGCCAGCGGCAGGGCAGGATACAACACGTGTTTCCATTTTATTTACAGGAGATATTATGCAACACGATTCGCAGATAGCTGCTGCGTATGATCCTGTTTCCAAAGCGTATAATTATGAATCCTGTTTTAAGTATATCAATCCTGTTCTTCAATCTGCTGACCTCACGATTGGAAATCTTGAAGTGACCCTGGGAGGCCCGCCTTACAAAGGTTATCCTCAGTTTAGCGCTCCAGATCAGTTGGCTACTCAGTTAAAGACGTCCGGGTATGATGTTTTGGTCACGGCCAATAATCATTGTGTTGACCGGGGAAGAAAAGGACTTGAAAGAACAATTTCTATTCTGGACACGCTTGGACTTTTACATACAGGAACATTTGTTGATTCTATCCAAAGAAGATCACACCATCCGATGGTGATTGAAAAAAATGGAATCACCTTTTCCCTTCTCAACTATACTTACGGTACCAATGGTATCCCGATTCCGTTTCCTAGCGTTGTCAATTTGATTGATACGGTCATTATCAAGAACGACTTAGCGATGGCCAAAGCTCAGCACACGGATGCCATTATTGTGTTCATGCATTGGGGTAATGAATATCAGAGTTTGCCCAATGCATTTCAGAAAAGATTAACTGAATTGTGCTTTCGCGAAGGAGCCAAACTCGTTATTGGTGCGCATCCTCATGTGGTGCAACCCATGGAGTGGAATAAGGAAAGGGATAAGCTCATCGCTTATTCGCTCGGCAATTTTGTCTCCGGTCAACGGCCTCGTTACCGGGACGGAGGGGCCACGGTTTGGGTGGAGTTGGAGAAGATTAAAAAAGATTCGATCAGCAGTACCTCCATTAAGCAAGCACAATATGAATTGCAATGGATTCATAAAACTTCAGGTGTGAAGAGTCAATTTTTTATTCTGCCTGTCCGGCAATTTGAAAGTGATACGATTGTGTTGAGTACAAAAACAGCACGAGCCGCCTTTGATACCTTTAAAGAAGATTCCAGGGCTTTATTTACAAGACATAATATCAATGTGCCTGAACTAAAAAGAGAATTGATCGAAACAACATTCAGAATATGCTTAATCAAAACGGAGGAAACTGTTAACTCAATAGAAACAAACATAGTGATTGATTTCTATGGCCTTGAATCTGAAATTGACAACGAGGGCAAGAAGTTATGGTTAGTCGGAAAATTCTTTGATGAAGAGATTGCTGCTATGGCGTTGACCGAAATACGAGAGCAAACTATGTATAAGGAAGCATTTATTATTCAGCAGCCGATTACCCACCGCTGATCACCGACAACAAATCACCTTCTCCTCTTCGGCTTTCCTCCACCACCAGAATTAAATATGATTCCTATGGAAAACTCTAATCCTGTAAAATCAATTTTGGCATCAGCATAATTTACACTTTTTGTTTCAAGAGAAGAACTGCCTCCGGTATAGTTGCCTGTTAAAGGTAATTTAGATTGACCCACTAGATAATTTGTTTCAAAGGATATACCCACCTGGCTAGTAACGTACACCGTCAGTTCTACTCCTGCATGGTAACCAAAGCCGGGCTTGTTTTGAAATTCAAGCTGTGAATTCGCCACGGCCCACCCTTCCAGATCGCGTATGGCTCGGTCAATGTTTCCATAGTTTAGCTTCTGACTGAAGCCGTAGAAAGCGAAACCTCCAGCCTTGATATCGAACTCAACATTGGAACCTTTCAGTTCAAAAACAATCTCGCCAGGAACAAAAATTGTAAAGTTGGGCCCAACGAAAGGTTCTTTGCTGGTTATAGGAAGATCTTTCATACTTAACCCCGACATGCGGTAAAGCGAAGCTCCCGTTTCCAAGGCAATATGCTTTGTCAGATTTACTCCCAGACCTCGAATGGAAAAGGGACTTACCGGGGTTGAGACATAGCCGTTCTTGGGAATGAAGTAAGCAAAGGAAAGTCCAACATTCTGTGCATAGCTGGAAAAAGAAATGCCAACTAACATTGCGATGGGGAATAGTTTTTTCATGATGAGTTTTTTCAAATCATACTTTAGCGGGCATTGTAGTCATTAAACAGCGTCTGCATATAAGCCTTCCCCGCCCGAAGACCTTTTTCATTGCTCTCTTGCTTGATATGATTTTTGTAGTCAAAGTCGTAAATAGTTTCTCCTGAAGTATCTATGTAACCAAAGCCACTGTTAAAGATATAAACGGCAAAGGGAGTTACTCTGGTATCAAAAATATTTTTACTAAATGGAAAAATAGACTGTGTTTTACTGACTTGTCCGAGTAACGTATTAGCGATATCTGTTTGTCCACTGATGGTATGAATTACAGTGTCTTGCTTGGTGAGGGCACCGCCCAGCCACAGCATAGGTATTTTAAAGCGCTCTTTATCCTTGAGTTCCTCTGCATTGGGAAAGCGGTGTCCATGATCTGCCGTAAGGATGATCAATGTATTCTCCCACCAATTTGTTTTTTTTGCTTGATCAATAAATGCTCCAAGACTTTTATCCGTATAGAAACAGGAATTTAAGAATAGAGATTGCTCATCGTTACCCTTGATGACAGGTTCCATCGGTACTTCAAAAGGTTCATGGCTGCTGAGCGAAAGCATTACCTTAAAAAAAGGATTTTTGGCGGAATCACTTTCTTGCAATAGCCGCTCGAACACAAAATGATCGGCCACGCCCCATTTAGAATTATCTATGCTTTCGTCAAAGTCATCATCTTCTGTAATATTACTAAAGCCAGCCGTAGTGAGATACGATTCCATGTTAGCAAACCCGATGTCCCCACCATACACAAAGGACGTGGTATAACCCAAGTTCGCTAATGATTTTGGAAGATACGGAAGGCTTTGGGTTTTCTCAGGGTACTTTATGATAGACGAGAGTGGCTGGGCGGGGTAACCACTAAGTATGGCAATCAATCCTTTATCCGTTCGGTCACCACTGGCATAGAAATTATCGAATAGAATACCTTCATGAACAAGTTGATTCAGTCTGGGAGTAATGTTGGGAAGCCCTCCTAAGGGTTCGATGATCTTTGAAGTAAAACTTTCCAAAATAATAAGGATTACGCTCGGTTTCTCTCTGCTGAGTAAGGAGGAACCGGGGCTTTCACTTCTCATCATCTCCCTCACTACTTCCTCAGGATTTACACCCTCAAAGAAATTACTGGGATATTTTAATCCATCCTGAGAAGATAAGCTGCGAAAGAAATTCCACACCACATTGATTCCGGCATGGTTGGGAAAAGTCTTTGTTTTATGAAAGTAAACTACTCCGGTATTTAAAGGGGCAACACTAAAACTACTTCGTATGGGAATAAATAAGCAACCGGTGATCAGAAA
This sequence comes from Bacteroidia bacterium, assembly GCA_031401775.1. GTDB lineage: Bacteria > Bacteroidota > Bacteroidia > Cytophagales > Cyclobacteriaceae > ELB16-189. The sequence continues at coordinate 9,096 of JANNRV010000075.1, forward strand.
CATCACGGGAGCCCAAACGATCGGCAAAGGAAGTAAGGAAGAGAATTTTTTTGAAATGAATTTGAAATAGAAAAGAATGAATGTGGCAAGAAGAGCGATGAATAGCACCAACATGATAATCAATCGAATTACATTGACACTGGCAACAGCCTCCGGCCCTGCGTAGAAAAGCGGAGTTGTATTCATGCGAAAGCCCCAATGAGAATAGAGTTCAAGGTCAACAATGACAATCGATACAGATATCAGCAACAGAAGTACGGTGACAAATAAATGCAGGCGAGCGATGAATCTTAAATTTTGGACGGGAGCTGTTAAAAATATACCTGTTAGAATCAGCCAATAGCCTGTCATGGCAAGATCCATTCGCAATCCTAAGAATAGTATCGTACCTATTTCCCGGAAGGATAAGGATGAGGCCTGATCAAAGTGATAAAAAAGGAAGATGATCCGACTTATAATGAAGAAGGCAATCCAGAATA
>JANNRV010000076.1:0-37214 GCA_031401775.1 Bacteroidia bacterium
CTGTCGTTGCCGATATATCCTGAACTTTCAGAACAACAAATCGAGTATGTTTGTAAAACCATAAAAGAGTTCTTCGGAAAATAAACTATGAAAGCCAGGGAAATTCAGACGGTGGGTGTGATTGGTGCCGGCACCATGGGACAAGGTATTGCTCAAGTTTGTGCGATGGCAGGTTTTACTACACTGCTGTATGATGTAAATACTGAGGTCTTAGCTAAGGGTTTAGAAGCGATTCATAAAAATCTGGAAGTAGCTGTTGAGAAAAAGAAAACTACCAGGATCCAAAAAGACGAGACTGTTTCCAGAATCCTGCTCGTTAAAACTCTTTCAGAGATGAAAGCCGACCTAATCATTGAGGCAGTGGTTGAAAAATTAGAGGTCAAGCAAAAGTTGTTTGTGGAGCTGGAACAAATTAATCAGGGAAATGCAATTCTTTCAACGAATACTTCATCGATTCCTATTACACAGATTGCCTCCGTGCTAAAGAATCCCGCCCTATGTATTGGGCTTCATTTTTTTAATCCTGTCCATATCATGAAACTGGTGGAGGTAATTTCAGGTGTGGCGACAGACTCTTCACTCGTTTCAAAGATGAAGGATTTTTCAATCCGATTGGGAAAAATACCTGTGATGGCAAAAGATTCTCCAGGATTCATCGTTAATCGGGTGGCGCGGCATTTTTATGTAGAGTCGCTCAAGGTGTTGGAGGAAAATATAACGGATGTAAAAACAATTGACTCATTGATGGAGTCTGCCGGATTTAAAATGGGACCTTTCAAGTTGATGGATTTAATTGGGGTGGATACCAATTTCTCAGTGACCTCCTCCATGTACAACTCATTTCATCAGGATTCAAAATTCAGACCCAGCAGGATACAACAACAAAAAGTAGATGCGGGGCATTGGGGCAAGAAAACCGGAAAGGGATTTTATGATTATCCGCAAAGTTAAATTTTACTTTCTCTTCCTGATTCTGATAGGGTGCAAAAGTGATTTGTCGGATGACCCAATTCCTTTTTCTCCATTCAATGATATTGTCTTGGACCTAAGCTTTCCGGAATTTTTAAGCCTGAATACGAATGGGGGTTATAAAGAACTAAATAATAAAGGTGTCAGAGGAATCATTATTTATCGATCGGATGCCAAGAACTACTTGGCCTATGAGCGTAATTGCTCCTATCATCCAAATGACGCTTGTGCTACCGTGAACGTCCACAGCTCGGGACTTTACCTTACCGATCCATGTTGCGGATCTACCTTCAATTTTTCGGATGGCAATCCCTCAGGAGGAATTGCCTGGAGACCGTTGAGGCAATACAGAACTCAGCTAGTGGGCACTACTCTAACGATTACAAGTGAGATAGCAAACTAAGGGTATTCGAAATTGACTCTTATAAATCTTGAATTATGAATTTTGAACTCTTTTACTGACTATTCTCTTTCCGCAGAATACTATTCTTCTTGCTGTACAGGAAGTAGATAAACAGCCCAATCGCCATCCAGACCATAGCGGAAATAAGCGTGTCATAACCTAATGAAAAAATCATGGAAGAGCAGACGAGCATTCCAAGAATTGGCACCAACGGCACCAGCGGAGTCTTAAATGGCCTCACGGCCGTAGGATTTTTTACCCTTAGCACCCATATACCCGCACAGACAAGCACGAACGCGAACAAAGTGCCAAAGCTTGTTAAATCGCCTGCGACACTACCGGGAACAAATCCTGCAAATAACCCAACGAAAATGAGGAGGAGTGCATTGGATTTAAATGGCGTTCTAAATTTAGGGTGCAGTTCGGAAAATACTTTTGGTACAAGGCCATCTTTGGACATAGAATAGAATACGCGAGATTGACCCATAAGCATTACCAAAATTACGGAAGAAAATCCCGCAAGGATTGCAACTGTCACTAATGTACCAAGCCATTCATAGCCCGGCATATATGTTTTGATGGCGAAGGCGACCGAAGCTTCTTTGCCTGCTGTTTTAAAATCTTCCCAATTGGCTACCCCTGTCAATACATGAGAAAATAACACGTAAAGTATTGTGCAAATAACGAGTGACCCTAATATCCCGATTGGCATATCTCGCTTTGGATTTTTTGCTTCCTGTGCAGCGGTTGAAACAGCATCAAATCCGATAAATGCAAAGAAGACAATTCCGGCTCCGCCTAATACACCACCCCATCCATGCGTATTCCACGCTTCGTGTCCGGGTAAAGTTTCTGGAATTACAAAAGGAGTATAGTTGGCTTCATTAATAAACCCCCAACCGATGAAGATAAAGATGAGAACGATAGAAACCTTTACAAAAACAATGACGGCATTCAAAGAAGCAGACTCTTGAGTTCCTTTAATCAGCACCAAGGTCAAAATGATAAGTATGAACAGGGCTGGTAAATTGATAATACCAGTAGTGCCATCCAGCGATGCTTCGAGCGGAGAGTGGCACCATTGATAAGGTATCGCGCCACCCAACAAGTTATTTAGATATTCACTCCAGGCTATAGATACAGTTGCTGAAGCCAGCGCATACTCCAACACAAGTGCCCAACCAATAATCCATGCCATGAATTCACCCATAGTAACGTAGGCATAGGCATAAGCGCTCCCGGCAATTGGAATCATAGAAGCAAACTCAGCATAGCACAAGCCTGCAAAGGCGCAGCCTATTGCGGCAATGATGAATGAAATCACTACGGCAGGTCCTGCAGCTTCTCCGGCTGCTGCAGCCGTACGGACGAAAAGTCCTGCACCAATAATAGCGCCAATACCCAGCGCAATCAGGTTGCCAGCGCCAAGTGTTCGTTTCAGTCCTTTGGTGGAATCTGAAGATTGGGTCATCAATTGCTCCAAAGGCTTCTTAATGAATAAACTCATATCAAAATCAAGTAAAGTGAGAGACTACGATTCCCTAAAAGTAAAAAGAATAATGAATTAGCCTAAAGGGCATTTTACCAATGGCACAGATTTCGTGAACTTTTTCTAAGACTAAGAAAGTTTAAAACGCAATTGGACCCTGGCTTTTTCGCGCACGGCAACATTATCCTTCAATGTAGGCGTCCAGGTTGAGCCCTCTTTGATTAAACGGATCACTTCCTCATCGCAGCCGAAACCAATTCCCTTTAGCACCCTGAAATCTGTTAAGGATCCGTCAGGAAGGACGAGAAATTCGATAACTACTTTGCCTTCGATCTTTCTTTGAAGCGCTTCCTTCGGATAGCGAAGATTTTCTTCCATGTATTTTTTCAATGCCGTTCTTCCGATAACAGGCGCAGCCAATTTCGATACAGAACCATCTCTTTCATTTTTAGAGGGTGTCAATTCGAAACCAGTCACCACCACTTCATTACTTTGTTCATCATCTTTTTTCAGCCTTACATCAAGATTTGACCTACCAGAAACATCACGTGATTTTCTGTCAAGGGCAGAAAATTGAAGTTTTGAAGTATCCGTTGGCAAGGGTAGGGAATAATTTCCAGCAGCATCTGTTACGGTACCAATAGCCGATCCCTTCACAGTAACATTAACACCCGATAGAGCGGCATCATCATCAGCGGAGGTAACTCTACCTTGGACTCTTCGTTGAGTAAGATACTCAGTGGAAGCAGGACTTGTGCTCTTCGCTCCGCTTGGCTCATCTTTATCCAATGTGATTTCTTTTTTTGACTCAGCAAGGGGTGTAGAAATTTCTTCCCCTAGATCTTCTGCCATGGGCTTGCTTTCTTCTTCTGCCTTAATTTCATCGGTGACCAATGCACCTTGTCCATACTTTGCAGCGGGTGCCTCCTCAACTGTTGGTGCTGTAGCAGGAGTCTCGTCCATTTTTACCAAGTCTTGTTTCTCTTTTTTTAGCGAAGTTTCCTGCTTAGGCTGATTGAGGCTCAATAGATTTTCATCAGCTTTCTTTTCACCTTCTTCGGATGGAGTCGAAGATTCGGAAGCAGGAGTTTCATTGGTTTTTTGTTCGGCCAATTTTTCGGGTTGATCCTTTGGAAAGGAATTATAAACCAAGAGAGCCACTGTAGTAATCACAAGAAATGAAGCCGCAATGCGCAATGGCCAGAACCATGCATTTTTCCCTTTGCCTTTACGTATACGACTTTCTAGTTCTTTTAGGTCAGAAGCAAACTCTTTCGCGCTAATGGATTCCGAACCCTCCAACGCATCCGCCAGGAAGGGATCACTCAATGCCTTTTTTTCTAACGCATGCATTTCGGCTGCGCTCATTTCTCCGCTCAGGTATTTTTGAATATCGTCTCTTACATCAGCCATTCCGTTCCATGCACAATTTCAAATTACGTTTACCGTTTTGTATAAAACTCTTGACTTTATTTAATTCAAATCCAGTTGTACTCATAATTTCTTTATAGCACATCTCCTTCAGAAAAAACAATTGAATACATTGTTTTTGTTCATTCGCCAGTTCCTCAATGCATTTTTCCAATTTACTAAGATTCTGCTCCTGTTCGGGTTCCTCCATCAGATGCAGGGTCAGCTCATTTTCCATAAGATTATTTGAGATTTCTTCCCTAAACTTCCCTTTTCGTGCCCGTATTTGCATCAGGCAATGATTGCGCGTGGTTACGTAGAGCCAGCTCTTAAAATTTTCCACCTTATGTTCCCGCAGGCTTTGCACTAGTTTTTCAAATACCTGCATGACAGCGTCTTTTGCTTCATCCCGATCTTTTAGGTATTTCAAGCCAACGCCATAGACCAGAGCGTTGTAACGAATAAAAAGACCACCCAAAACCTCCAGATCTCCTGTGCTTTTATAGCGACTTAAGAGCGCAGAATCATCATCAAAAGAGATAGTCTTAGGGTTCTCCACTCTCCAATATAAAATATTTATAGGTTTTTATGGAATTTCCGAGCGAGCTGCAATTCATCTTCAGTCGAGCGCGGCTTTTTAACTCATTATACATGTTTGGATTCTAAAAAGGTAAACAAGACCTTTGTTAATACGAAGAAAAGTGAAGCATGGTAAAGATCAGCGCAGTAATCATTACATATAACGAAGAGAACAATATAGGTCGTTGTATTGATTCCATAAGACCTGTGGTGGATGAGATTGTCGTGATTGATTCGTTCTCTACTGATCGTACGAGGGAAATATGTAAGGAGAAAAAAGTGCGGATCGTTGACCACCCTTTTCGCAGCCATATTGATCAGAAGAATTTTGCCATCTACCAGGCTGTTAATGATATCATTCTTTCCCTTGATGCAGATGAGTACCTCTCCGAACAGCTCACCACCTCCATTCTTAAAGTAAAAGAAACCTGGAAGCATGACGCCTATTCCATGAACCGACTTTCCAGCTATGGAGGTAAGTGGATCAGGCATGGACAATGGTATCCCGATCGTAAAATCAGATTGTGGGATCGAAAAATTGGCAACTGGGGTGGAGAAAACCCTCACGATAAAGTAATACTAAAGCGTAGCATAAGACTTCAACATTTGAAAGGTGACTTGTTGCATCGAGCTTATCGTGATGCACATGATTCACTACAGAAGATTCAACGTTACTCTGAAATTTTTGCCAGCGAGAATAGAGGACGAAAATCCAGTTCCAGCGGTAAAATAATATTCAGAACCTTTTTTGCTTTCTTCAAAAGCTATATTCTCAAGAGAGGTTTTTTAGATGGCTATGAAGGCCTAATGGTAGCCTGTGCGGTTGCCAATCACGTCTTGTATAAGTATGCAAAATTGTATGAGGTTAATCACAAGCTGGAGTTGGGTAAAAAAATCATACTTAGCCGTACAGATAATTTAGGAGATGTGATCCTGACGTTGCCTTTTGCCGGCTACCTTAAGTCATTGCATCCCGATATCAAAATCTATTTTATAGGGAAAGGATACACGAAATCCGTCATTGAACGATCCGTATTTGTCGATCAGTTTTTAGATAAGGATGAGATTATCAAAAGGCCCGCATTGCTCTCTGAAACGGATGCCAAAAATATTGTGTTTATCTATCCTGATAGAAAGCTTGTTCCACTGGCAAAAGAAGTGGGAATTGAAAACAGGATTGCTACCCGACACCGATGGTTCAACTGGCTTTATTGTAATTACCTGGTAGAGTTCAGTAGGATTCGTTCTTCTCTTCACGAGAGCCAACTAAACTTCAAGCTTTTAAAGCCATTCAAAATCCCGGATGACATGGATCTCGGTGAGATGAGTAAATACTTTGGCCTAATTGCTCCATATAGAAATTTTGACGCACTCCTTTCTACTGACAAGTTTAATTTGATCATTCATCCAAAGTCGAAGAACAGTGCCCGCGAATGGAATTTGGAGAATTACAATCAACTTATTCAATCATTGCCCCCAGATAATTTTAAAATATTCATCACAGGCTTAAGAGAGGAGGGGGAAATTCTCAGAAGAGAGATGCCTGAATTATTTGAAAATCCCCATGTCACAGATCTCACCGGAAAGTTTCCCCTGGATGAGTTAATGTCTTTCATCAATCAGTCAGATGGATTATTGGCCTGCAGCACAGGTGTCTTGCACTTAGCCTCCGCTTTAGGTAAGCGAACACTGGGACTCTATTCTCCCATGAAGCCTATTCATCCTGGGCGTTGGATGCCCTTGGGTAAACGCTCTGAATATTTAGTTTTGAATAAGGTATGCACGGATTGCCGAAGAAGTAAAGAATGTGCTTGCATCAATTCAATTACTCCAGGTCAGGTGAAAGATAAAATAGATAATTACTTCTCAGAAGTAATGCAGGAGAGAAAATTGGCATTCAGTGAATCAGCCACAATCAGGGCATGATAGGTTGGAGCAAAGTGATGAGTCAAGAAACTGAACTGTACAGACGCTGCAAAAGCAAAGGATTTAAACCAACTTCTGTGGTCGAAATAGGGGTTTACATTCCCGAAACCTCTAATGTCATTAATTTTATTGAGGATGGAGTGAACACATTCCTTGTAGAAGCGGATCCAAAAACGGTTGAAAAGATAGAATCCAGATTTGGTTCTTTTAAGAATGTAACCTGCAAACAGGTTGCTGTGTTTGATTACAATGGCACTGTAAAATTAGCCCAACGGGCCTCTTCAACCTTTATCAGCTCTCTGAAAAGCCCGGCTGTTGTAAATGATAGCTATAAAATCAAAGAGGAAGATGAATTTGAAGTGGAAGCCGTTACGTTTGATGCATTGGACGATGGCAAGATTGATCTTTTAAGTATTGATATTGAGGGTGCGGAGTGGTTTGTATTGAAACACATGAAAAGCAGGCCTGCAGTTATTTCTGTCGAGACACATGGTAAATATTATGTCAATCCCTATTTGAAAGAAATAGATCAGTGGATAACTTCAAATTTCTATAAGATCTGGTACCGGGATAAGAGTGATACAGTTTATATTCTGAAGGGAGCTATCCACATCAACCTAATAGATCGTCTTCTATTGATAATAAAAAACCTCCAACTTAAATTACGAAGAATAAAGGGAAAGATTGTTCAGTAAGGGTTTTTATGTCCTTCTTTTCTCCAAAGCTCATTCAGCTTGACATACTTTGTAAAATTAGCAAAGCCTGAGATGGCACAAATGATAAAACCATAATAACCATCCAAAAATCCCTTTTGAAAAATATATTTTTTGAAAAAAGTAAAAAGAGGATTAAGAAGGATGTGATATATTAAACTGGCTCCCCTTTTTTTTTGAAAAGCATCTTTAGCTGCGATTTCAGAAAAGGAATTTAAGGTGTTAATATGACTGGCAATCGTGGGAAATGAGTAGTGAAGCAAGTCACCCTTCAACTTTTTCACTTCAGTCGCGACTTTGAAAGTTAACTCTTCATGAATCTCGCCAGTCCAAATTGCTTCTCCTCTTTTGAATAACCTGACTTTTGTGTCAGGATACCAGCCACAGTAGTGGATCCATTGACCACAGTAATTGGTGAGTCGGCTAAAGGAGTATGCAATGAATAATGGATTCCTTTTATGTCCGATAATCGAATTCTTAAGCTCATCCGAAAGAACTTCATCAGCATCAACAGATAGCACGAAGTCCATGGTGGCAAGGTTATTAGCATAATTTTTTGATGCTGAAAATCCTAGCCAGGGTTTTTGAAAGAACTTCACTCCTTTTGTTCGGCAAATTTCTTCTGTCTTATCCGTTGAGAATGAGTCGAGAACGATTATCTCATCGGCTACACCCGAAAGGGAATTAAAACATCGACCAATATTTTGTTCTTCATTAAGTGTTATAATTACAGCAGAAATAGTGATCGCCATTTAATTGAATTAGAGGTGCAATATAAAAGCTATGGATTGCAATAGTTTGGATTTTTTGGAGAAATTTAGGAACAATTAAGATTTAAGGAAAGAATGAAGATTAGCGGCTATTCCTATATTAGAAATGGTATTCAATTTGACTACCCTTTTTTGCAATCACTTCAATCGGTATTACCCGTTGTAGATGAATTTGTCATGGTGGTGGGAGATTCTACGGATGGCACTCGGGAAGCCATCATGAATCTTAATTCGGATAAGATAAAGATTGTTGACAGTGTTTGGGATATGAATCTTCGTGTTGGGGGAAAATTATTTGCGCAACAATCAAATTTAGGAATTGAGGCTGTGACCGGAGATTGGGTCATCCATATCCAGGCTGATGAAATTATTCATGAAAACGATATCGTTAAATTGAAGAATTATATTCATCGATATGGACGGGATCCGCAAGTTGAAGGGTTATTGTTTCCCTTTCTTAATTTCCGTGGAGATTATGAACATATTCATACGGGAAGAAAAGCTCACCGATTTGAAATCAGGGCCTTTAAATTTAATAGCCTGATAAGATCTTACAAGGATTCACAAGGTTTTAGAAAATATTCATCTTCTGAAGCGTATGAAAACGGAGAAGCCGGAGAAAAACTAAGAGTTGTCAAAATTGATATTCCAATTTTCCATTATTCCTATGTAAGGCCACCAAAGAAAATGAAAATAAAATCCGAATTCTTTTCTCGCTTTTGGGATGATGACTCAACATTAAAAAAGAAATTTGAAGGAATCGAAGAATTCGAGTACAACGAAGTAGATCGCCTGGAAAAATTCCATGGGACGCATCCAAGATCAATGGAGAATATTATCAAAAGAAAAGACTGGGAATTTAACTATGATCCATCCAAGGCCAACACTTCTCTGCGACATCGGGTTTTGAACAAAATTGAAGATTTAACCGGATGGAGGGTTGGGGAGTTCAAAAATTATAAACTTCTGAGTAAATAAATCTGGCATAAGGCGCATCAATGATGTTGTGTGTATTTAATTAACCCCTTGCTTCTAGCTTCTTTTTGTTATTTTTGAAACCTTTTATGGAAGAAGCCCCCCGTCAGAGTTATTCGAATAAGGAAAGAAATGACATTTTCAATAATGAGTTTCTCCCGCATATTAACTCAATGTACAATTTCGGTTATCGGCTTACACTTGACCGCGATGACGCCAAAGATTTAGTTCAGGACACGTACCTTAAGGCTTACCGCTTTATAGAATCATTCCAAAAAGGAACTAATGCCAAGGCATGGCTGTTTCGCATTTTAAAAAACAGCTTTATCAATGATTACCGTAAGAAGAGTAAGGAACCATCGAAGGTAGATTATCAGGAAGTTGAAACGTATTACAATTCAGAAGATGTAGATCGACAAATTACACCCGACTTGCGGGTAGAGGTCTTGCAGGATATGATTGGAGATGAAATCTCCAATGCACTGAATGCGCTTGATGTGGATTTCAGAACTGTCATTATCCTGTGCGACTTGGAAGGGTTTAAGTACGAAGAGATGGCCAAAATTTTGGACATACCCATCGGTACGGTAAGAAGTAGGTTGCACAGAGCGAGACAATTGTTAAAAGAAAAACTAAGCGAATACGCTAAACAAATGGGTTATAAAAATACCTGAGCTTATGAGTCAACCTTCCAACCCCTTTATCCTGGCCAACGGCACCAAAGCCTCGTGTATGGAAATGCTTCAACTCATTTTAGATGGAGAAGCAAGTCCAGAACAAAAGGAATATTTTTATTCACATATGGACATGTGCATGCCTTGTTTTAAATCCTATCATGTAGATACTAAAATCAAGGAATTGATAAAGTCAAAATGTTGTGGAGGGCAAGTGCCTTCCGATCTGGTCGATGAAATAAAGGTGAAGATCAATATGCAAATGCCCTCCTGATGTTGGGTAAAGCCATAATCTTTTCAGCTCCTTCCGGTTCCGGCAAGACAACTATTGTAAGACATCTACTGGATAATAATTCTGACTTGGGATTTTCCATTTCTGCCTCTACCCGCGACAGACGGGGGCGTACAGAAGAAAATGGAAAGGATTATCACTTTCTCACACCTTCTGAGTTCAAGAAGAAAATAGATAACAATGAATTTATTGAGTGGGAGGAAGTTTATGAAGGTAATTTTTATGGAACGCTTAAATCTGAAATAGAGCGAATTTGGTCGGAAGGAAAGAATGTAATTTTTGATGTAGATGTAAAGGGTGGAATTAATCTCAAAAAGTATTTTGGTGAGAAAGCACTGGCTGTCTTTGTTAAGGTTCCTTCTCTGGAGGCACTAAAAAGTCGATTGGTTGATCGAGGCACCGAATCACAGGAAAGTCTTTCAAGAAGATTATTTAAAGCTGAATTTGAAATGACGTTTCAGGATAAATTTGATCATGTACTTCTGAATGAAAATCGTGAGAACTCATTGAAGGAGGCGCAGCGCCTCTATGATGAGTTTAAGAAAAACAGATGAATTGAAACTAAGAGATTGATTTTGTAGTTTTACGTATAGATAAATAGCATACGTATGGTAACCAAATTAACCCTAAGCGTCAACCCAAAAACAGTAGCCAAGGCAAAGAAGTATGCTAAACAAAAAGGAACGAGTATTTCCAGACTTTTCGAAGAGCATGTTACAGAATTGACGCGCAACAAAAATAATGAAAAATCGGACCCGCTTGAATCCTTAAAGAGATTGAAAGGAATAGCAAAGGGAGCCATTTCAGATGATATAAATTATAAGGACATGATTGCAGATATCCTTATAGAGAAGCATCTAAAGTAATGGAAAAACTATTTCTCGACACAAACTTACTTCTCGATTTTGTGCTCGATAGGAAACCTTTTTCTGATCACACCGAGGAAATACTAGCGTTAAAATACACCCGGAAAAAGAGGTTGTTTACCTCTGCTCTCTCAATTGCCAATGTTGCCTGTGGTAAGGAAAGCGGGCAAAAACCCCTTTACTACGGTGGAGGATTTGTTTGAGTGGGTCGAAGTAGTAAATCTTACTAAAGTTGAACTGAAATCATCGGTGAAATCAACCTTTAAGGATTTTGAAGACGCTATTCAATATTATTCCGCCCAGAGCATACAGGCTGATGTGATTATTACCAGAGACATAACAGACTTTGCCACTTCCGCAATTTTAGTGCAATCGCCAATTCAGTTTTTAAGATTTATAAATAAATGAAAATCGGACTTTTCTTTGGATCGTTTAATCCCGTCCACATTGGGCATATGATCATCGCCAATGTGATGGCAGAGAATACAGATTTGACCAAAGTCTGGTTTGTCGTCTCCCCGCAAAATCCACTGAAACCCAGCAAGGGATTGCTGCATGAGTTTGATCGGTATGACATGGTGAAGGCAGCCATTGCTGATAATTACAAGCTGGAGGTTTCTGATGTTGAATTCCATTTACCCAAGCCAAGTTATACCATTCACACGTTAGCGCACCTCACCGAGAAGCATCCCGGAAAAGAATTTAAACTGATACTGGGCGAAGACAACCTTGAAAATTTTACCAAATGGAAAAACTATGAGCAAATTCTTCAGCATCATGGTCTATACGTTTACCCCCGCCTGCATGGGATTCATCCAACCAATTCATCCGGACTGACAGTCGGGCAGGCTCGCCCTCATGTAACAAATACGGATCTAAAGCGTCATCCAAACGTTACCATGATTGATGCTCCATTGCTTGATATTTCAGCTACCTATATTCGAAACTGCATCAAAAGCAATAAATCAATCAGGTACCTCGTTCCAGAAGTAGTTGAACAGATGATCAAGACCAAGCTGTTTTATAAAGGCTAATTTAACAATGCAGGGAACAACTTTTGAACCCAATTCAGCGTCTATTGGGGCAATGAGCTGTTGGAAAATAAAATATTGCTACTCCCGCCTATTACTCCAATCGGGTTTGTTGTTGTTTCTGTTATTCCCATCGCTATTATATGCAGGGGGTATTCGGGGATTCATTAAGGCCGATGATGGAAATCCTCTGCCCTATGCTACCATTTTTGTAAAACAAATAGGTACGGGAGCTGCAAGTGATTTGCAAGGGAGATATGAGGTGGCATTAACACCGGGCTCTTATGATGTGGCTTTCCAATACCTGGGATATGAAACGGTTATCCGCAAAGTGGATATCACAGCGGACTTTATTGAAATCAATGTTACGCTCAAGACCCAGGTAATGGTTTTAAAGAGTGTTACCGTGAGGGCAGGCAAGGAAGATGCTGCCTATACGATCATGCGTAAAGCTATCGCTAAGGCTAAGTATCATGTTCAGCAAATTGATTTCTATACAGCAAAAGTATACATCAAAGGAAAAGGCAAACTGACTGATTACCCTTGGGTAGCGAAGAAAGCGCTGGAGAAAGAAGGCATTACCAAAGACCGTCTTTTTATTTCTGAGTCGGTAAGCGAAATAAAATATACCCGTCCCAATAAGTTTGAAGAGAAAGTCATCGCAGTGTATACTACCGGAAAGGATAGGAACACATCACCGAATGAATATGTATTTGGAAGTTTTTATCAGCCTGAAATTGCAGAGACCATTTCCCCGTTATCACCCAAATCTTTTTCCTATTACCGATTTGAATTCCTTGGCTCCTTTAAGGACCAGAAATATGAGATTAGTAAAATAAAAGTCACACCTCGATCACAGGGTGACAATGTTTTTGAAGGTATAATTTACATCGTGGAAGACTGGTGGAGTATTCATAGTCTGGATTTCAAGACTACCAAACTTGGAATTGAATTGAAAGTAAAACAAATCTATAACCCCATTGAAGAGAAGGCCCGCCTGAATAGCGAAGTCGGGCAGGCATGGCTTCCCATTTCGCAGCAATTTAATGCGGATGGCAAAGTTTTTGGATTTGAGTTTACCTACAATTATTTGGCCACAGTAAAAGATTATAAGATTACTCTTAATCCGGATTTATCGGAAGAGATGACTGTCATCGATGAAAAAGTAGCCAAGATGGAGGCAAAAGAGGTGAAAAGTAAATTCAGTAAGAAAGGCCAGCAATTGCAGGAACGTCTCGCTGAAGGTAAGGAAGTAACTAATAAAGAGTTGAGGCAATTGGTGAAAGAGTATGAGAAGCAAGAGCAGAGGCAAGAAAAAGAACCAGAAGTAATTTCTGAAAGCTCATACAAAGTAGATTCACTCGCGTATAAAAAGGACTCCACCTTTTGGACAGACATCCGGCCCGCTCCCCTTGATACGGAAGAAGAGATAGGGTATAAGAAGAATGATAGCATTTCTGAGATTCAGCGGAAGCGTGATGAAGGCGATTCCTTGAAGCCATCCAAGAGCAAAGGATTTCAAATTTGGGATGTATTAATAGGCGATCGATTTAAAATCAATAAAACTTCTGATTTTCAGATACACTCTCCCTTCGGGGGTTTTAATACGGTAGAGGGAGTTAATCTTATCTATAAGGTAAGTTATTACAAGAGATGGGTTAAACGTGATTCACTTGATTTGGATAAACGCCCCGAAGTAAAACGATTGGAGATTACGCCAGTTGTTCGATATGCATTTTCTCGTGACGCCTTTTCGGGCTATTTGCGCACCGACTACCGCTCACCAAATACCAGGCTCACCCTGGAGGGTGGAAAATACATTCAGCAATACAACAATCAGGATCCTATACATCCCATCGTCAATGATTTTACGACACTCTTTCTGGGGGACAACCTCATGAAGCTTTATGAGCGTGACTTTGTTGACCTTAACTATCGACAACGCATTGATGAAAAATATACCATACAATCGAATGTGTCGTGGTCAAAGAGAAGTGAACTGTTTAATAATTCTAGCTATACCTTTTTCAAAAGCAATAAGGATAGCTACACGCCCAACGCACCAGTGAATGCTGAATTAGCAGACACATCCTTTCCAACTAACAACGCGTTGGTTGGTGCTATAAGTTTGGAAGCTAGGCCCTGGCAAAAATATAGAATACGCAATGGGCGAAAACTAAGGGCAGAGAATACATCTCCCCTTTTTACACTGATCTATCGAAAAGGTTTTAATGATCTCTTGGGTAGTGATATTGATTTTGATCAGGTAGAAGTCGGGGTGAAGCATGGCCTTAAAATTGGCATTCGTGGAAAGCTGGATGTGGCACTTAGCGCTGGGAAGTTCTTGAATACCAATAAGCTTTACTTCATGGACTACCATCATTTCTTGGGTAACCGAACTCCCTTTATCACGACTGATCCTGTGGGTAGCTTTCGCTTGCTTGACTATTATGCCCATAGCACCAGTGATCAGTATTTCACGGCCAATGTTCATTATCACTTTCGCAAATTTCTTGTCACCAGAATACCTAAAGTTCGTCTCACTGGCATAACCGAGAATATCTTTGTGAACTATCTTGCAACGCCAACTTTGGGCAACTATACAGAAGTGGGTTATGGTATTGAAGGCATTTTACGTCTCTTTCGTTTAGAGGCAGCAGCATCATTTCAAAACGGAAAGTATTCCGGTTATGGTTTTCGGATAGGAGTCGCCACAAGCCTTTCTGTGAATTTTAGTGATTAGATTTTGCGACATTTGTGAATGTCTATTTCCATTTATGAATTTCTGAATCTTCGTCATCAACTTCCTGTAGTTGATGTCCGCTCTCAAGGAGAATTTGCAGAAGGTCATATTCATGCAGCTCTCAATGTCCCTTTACTGAATGATGATGAGCGAGTACTAGTTGGCACTACCTACAAGCAGCAAGGACAGCAACAAGCCATCAAGGAAGGATTTCGATTGGTGGGCCCCAGGCTTTTAGATATTATCGAAGCAACGGAAAGAATAGCTCAGGGAAAAGAGATTCTTGTTCATTGCTGGCGGGGTGGAATGAGATCAAACAACTTCGCGCAATTTGTAGGCATGGCGCGTGTTAATACTCAAACCGTTGTGGGGGGCTATAAAGCGTATCGCCAGTTAGCGCTAGAGTCCTTTAGAAAACCACTTCAAATCATTTTACTTACAGGTTGCACCGGCAGTGGCAAAAGCGAAGTATTACGTGCGTTAGCAGCTCAGGGAGAACAAATTCTGGATCTGGAGGCTCTGGCCAATCACAAGGGTTCTGCTTTTGGTGGATTGCTCATGCCGGCTCAACCTACTACCGAGCAGTTTCAAAACAATTTGTTTGAAGAAATTCTTAAGATAGACTTATCCAAAAGAGTGTGGGTTGAGGATGAGTCGATCGCCATCGGTAAAATATTTTTGCCTAAAGAGCTTTGGCAGACCATGAGTCAAAGTCCGCTCGTGCAGATGAAGGTAGCAAAGGAAATACGCATTCAACGATTGGTGAATGAATATGGTCCTTCAGATCGGGATGAATTTCTTCAGATCATGGTCAAAGTGACAAAGAAATTAGGAGGCCAGCATTTTAATGCAGCAAAGGAAAAACTCTCACAAGGAGATATGGCAGCTACCATTGACATTTTACTTACCTACTATGATAAAGCTTACCTGAATAGTATTGATAATCGAAATGCTAAAATTAAATTTAGTTTGGAGTGGAATGGAGCAGGAGTAGCAAAGTATGCTTCTGAGTTGATTTGCCAAATGGAAACAAAAAAATGAAAGACATAAAACTTACCCAATATTCACACGGTGCAGGCTGCGGATGTAAAATTTCTCCGGCTGTTTTGGAAACCATGCTCCATTCCGATCTACCCAAAATTAAATTCCCTTCCTTATTGGTAGGCAATGAATCAAAGGATGATGCTGCGGTCTATGATATTGGTGATGGCACATGCATTATCAGTACCACCGATTTTTTCATGCCGATCGTAGATGATCCCTTTACGTTTGGGGCCATTGCTTCTGTAAATGCGATCAGCGATGTATATGCGATGGGAGGCGAGCCATTCATGGCCATTGCCATTCTTGGGTGGCCCATCAATAAAATTCCTGCGGAAGTAGCTAAGGAAGTTTTGGAAGGAAGCAGGAAGGTCTGTGCCGAGGCGGGAATTCCGTTAGCAGGAGGTCATAGTATCGATTGCCCCGAACCGGTTTTTGGCTTGGCCGTTACGGGAAAACTGAAGAAGGAACACCTTAAACAAAATAATACCGCGAAGGAAGGCTCACTGCTCTATCTGACAAAGTCTCTGGGCGTAGGCATCATTACCACAGCACAAAAGAAAGGTATTGTAAGCAAGGAGCATCTTCAGATGGCTTTAGATTCAATGCTCACGTTAAATAAGTTGGGTGCTGACCTTGGAAAGCTTTCATATGTTAACGCGATGACTGATGTGACAGGTTTTGGTTTCCTTGGCCACTTGTGCGAAATGTGTGAGGGCAGCGGACTTTCAGCTGAAATTGAATTTAATAAAGTACCTAAGTTTGATTTTTTAGATGCCTACCTTCAACAGAAATCAGTGCCGGGTGGTACCCAACGCAATTGGGATAGCTATGGCCACAAGATTGGATCGCTTGGCGATTTACAACGCTCTATCCTTGCCGATCCTCAAACCAGCGGAGGATTGTTGATGAGTGTAGATGTGAAATATAAAAGTGAATTTGATGCATTTGTAAAAGGCAAGGGTCTTCAGTTAGAATCATTTGGTCAATTAACCAGAAAGGGAGATAAAGTTATTTTGGTAAAATGACCATTGAATTTTTCACACAGCAACTTTGGCGTGCTGCAGAGCAACGAAGGGAGTGTAAGGTAAAATTGAAAGGAGAAATTTTCCCTCGAACCATTCACCCTTACGGAGTAAGTCAATCCTCTAGGAATAAAATAGTGATTGTCTGTTGGCAGGTGGCTGGTCCCGGCAAAAGCGGTGATACACCCGGCTACAGAAACTTACTTTTAGAAAACTGTGAGGGGGTTGAAATTCTTAGCACCGGTTTTCACGTTCAGCCTGACTTTAATCCGGAGGATGGAACGTACAAAGATTGGGTCTTTCACATCTAGTTAGTTCTTAAGATTCTTGCGGAATAACAAACCACATGACAACATAGATGAGTAACATGGGAATTCCTGCGCTGATGATTGCGATTAGTGCAAATCCAATTCGCACGAGCGAAGGGTTAAGGCTGAAATGATTAGCCAATCCACCACAAACACCGGCACTAATCCTGTCTTTTGAGCGGGTTAATCTTGGGTTCATTTATCCTCTCTTTTGGTTGCCGGAATCTCTAAAATCAAATCTGCTCCATAAGCCATGGAAGGGGTTTGATATCCTGTTTTGAAATCTCCCTTTAAAATCTTTTCGGCAATTAGTACCGCTGTCTTTGCAGTTAAAGAATAGCCACTTACAGTCTCCAACCGACTAATGCACTCTTTACCGGATGCATCCGTAACTTTTCCCCATAAAAAACTGCGACCACTTTCTCTTTTTTCATCACTTGGTCCTGCTGGTTTTTTATCAATTTGTTTGAGCATGAAATTCTTAACCCAGCGCATACGCAGTAACCAACCCAAGTAATTACTCATTTTGGCATTGCTGATCATCTTATCGGTAGCCCCTGTATAGACTTCAATATTAGGAATGCCTGTACTCCTCCAGGCGGTTGAAATATCGCCCCAGGGAATGCATAAAGTCTTGGTCTTAAAGGAGCCAAAATCAATTTCCAATACTTTTTCACCAAGTGCAATAGTGATGAGCTTGCCATCTTTTCGGATCATACCACCATAACCTAAGCCTTCTGTCATACTCTTGGATGTTCCCCGTGAAAGGCCACCCTTTGACATAGTGAACGCAAGCTGAAGATGTGTGGCTGAGGGAAGTCGATTTTTTAAATGTAATGCAAGGCAATCAGAGGGAACCACATCAAATCCGGTTCCCGGCATAATGGTAATCCCAATATCCTTGGCTTGTTTGTCGAGCTTGGGTAATGATTCAAAGACAATGTATTCGCCCGTAATATCGGTGTAATGTGTTTTGGTAGCGAGGCAAGCTTCTGCCATCGTCTGGGCTGTATAGCGGAAAGGTCCGCCACAATGGATAACTACAGCTGCGGGTTCTAGTAATTTTTTTAGTTCTTCTATATCATTACTTTCAACTACCTGATAAGGATAGCCAGATTGTTTGCTTTGAAGTTGAAGTTGTTCTTCGTTCCGGCCCGCAAGAACCACTTCAAGATTTTTTGCCCGGCATTCATTAACGATGAGCTTGCCGGTGTAACCATACGATCCGTAGACAACGATTTGATTGGACGATTTCAAGGAAGTAAAATTTAGAATGTCACAAAGAATTGGGATTAATTTCCCGCCCTTTCCACTTTGGTTATAAAATATTTTGTGTCCCCACGCCATGGGAAAGTCATATAGCGCTTTACAAAATAAAGATTCACCCTTTCGCCACTGAGCGCCACTTCTTCCAGTTGTTTCAACACGTCAGCCTTGCTATTCTCCACGGAGAAATCAAATGACTCTGCAATTGGGCTCGTTCCTTTCAATGCTCCAAAGGTTTCAAGATTAAGCTTGCCTTCATGTGTCTTGAAAATCATTCCTTTTTCGCTAATGCGCAATACTTTTCCGGCCATCACACCATTTTCATAGGTAGCCCAATAAAAGAACGCGAGAATAGCGAGGCCAATAATTAACCCAAAAATCAAAATTCGTTTAACAATTTTTTTAGTAGTTCCTACTACCTTCTGACCAAAGCTTTGATTTTCCATGACTTACTTCATTTGATGCCGGATCAAGTTAGCGTTTCTCTTCAATTTAACATAGAAATAGAGCGCAATGCTGATAATGATAAGAGAAATAAATTGAGAATTCGACAAGATGTCATTGAAAACGAATCCACGTTCTAAATCTCCCCTGAAGAGTTCCAGTACTCCTCGTCCGGTAGCATATGCCATGAGGTAGATCAGAAAAAACTGTCCTTCAAACTGCCTCCGGTTTTTGAATACCAACAATATGGTCAGAATGATAAAAATGAATCCGGCCTCATACAATTGGGTTGGGTGAAGCGGAGTGTTTAATGGTTCGGCTTGACAGGTCGGTTCAATAAAAATAACTCCTAGCATACTTGTGGTTGGTTTTCCGTAGCAGCATCCTGCCATGAAGCAACCTATCCTTCCGAAGCCATGAACAATACAAGTAACAACCGCCATCACGTCTAACATCGGTAAGGTTGGGACTTTATTTTTTTTAAAAAACCACAGCATGGTGGGGATGGCAAGTAGAAAAGACCCATAAAACACAAAGCCACTACCGGACGCTAATTTTTTAGGATTGGTTAAATAAAATGAAGCGTCTTCGAAAATCAGGAATAGTTTGCCACCGATTACACCGGCAAGAACGAGTAAAATGAAAAGCGTATTACTTTGATCAAAAGTGAATCCGAACAATTTCTTCCCCTGCCAGGCCATGTATGAGAAGCCCAGAAGAGCACCTAGTGCAATGAAAAACCCGTAGGTATAGATTGTGATTGAGCCAATTTCGAAAAAAATGGGATGCATAAACTAATTGACAGTTGACAATTTTAGTAATTGACAATGAGTTAGTTCACAGTTGAAATAATCTATTGATGTTATTGTCAATTGTCCGTTATCAATTGACAATTACACAGTCATAATCTCCACCTCTTTTTTTTTCATCAAGGTGTCTATTTTGGTACTGTACTCATCGGTAAATTTCTGAACAGTCTCTTCTGCATTTTTCACATCATCTTCAGAAGCACCTTTGATTTTCTTGATTGTTTCGTTGGTCTCTTTGCGGATGGTGCGAATGCTCACTTTTCCGTGCTCACACTCCTGGCCCACTTGCTTTACAAGTTGCTTTCTTCTCTCCTCAGTAAGCATGGGCACATTAATGATGACTTGCTGGCCGTCATTTTGAGGGTTCAGGCCGAGGTTGGCATTCAAGATGGCTTTCTCTATCTCTTGTATTAAACTTTTTTCCCAAGGTTTGATGAAGATGGTTCGTGCATCGGGTGTAGTCATGGATGAAACCTGATTAAGGGGGCTGACTACTCCATAGTAAGAAACCATAATGCCATCCAACATCGAAGGGTTGGCTTTACCGGCACGGATTTTAGTAAGTTCAGTACTCACGTGATTGATCGCCTTGTTCATTAAGTCTTTGGCTTCCTCGAGGTATAATTCAATCTCTTCCATAAAATGATTTTAGATTGATGATTTCAGATTTGTGATTTTAAGAGGGTCAAAATGTAAGCTCACAAATCTAAATTCTTAAATTAACTTATTAATGTCCCTGCCTCTTCTCCTTTCGCAACTTTCAATAAATTTCCTTTTCTATTCATATCGAAAACAATGATCGGCAGTTTATTTTCCTGACACAAGGTGAAGGCCGTCATATCCATGATGTTCAGGTTTTTTTCATAAGCCTCCTGAAAGGACAGTGTCTTATACCGCACAGCATCTGGAAATTTTTCAGGGTCTTTGGTGTAGACTCCGTCTACCCGCGTTCCCTTTAATACCACCTGCGCCTGAATTTCAATTGCTCTCAAACTGGCCGTTGAATCTGTTGTGAAGTAAGGATTGCCGATGCCTGCACCAAAAATAATAATTCTTCCTTTCTCCAGGTGGCGGATAGCCCTGCGTCTGATGAAGGGCTCACATACCTGTTCCATTTTTATTCCCGACATTAATCGAGTATAAAGGCCGTGTTTCTCCAGTGCGCTTTGCAGAGCCATCGCATTAATGACCGTAGCCAGCATACCCATGTAGTCGCCCTGAACACGATCAATACCCAGTGCCTCAGCTTGTCCACCACGGAAAATATTTCCGCCTCCAATAACAATGGCCAGTTCCACACCCTGCTCCTTTACAGCCTTGATCTCGGCACTGTACTGCTCCAGCACAGCCGGATCGATGTGACTGTTTTTAGAACCCATCAGCGCTTCACCGCTGAGTTTGAGGAGGATGCGTTTGTACTTCATGCGATCGGTTTAAACCCTTGCAAATATATTGATTAAACGGATTTGAACTGAGTTTTTTGGAGCAGCCGATCCTTCTAGAGTTGGCAAATCCGATCGGCCGATATATTCTAATTGATTAAAACTCCACCAAGACCTGCCCCTTCTCCACACTATCACCCTTCTTCACCTTTACATTTTTTACTGTGCCTTCACCGGGCGACTTGATAATGTTTTCCATTTTCATGGCTTCAAGGATGATCAGTTGATCTCCTGCTTTTACAATATCTCCGGTCTTTATTTTTAAGTCGATGATTAAACCCGGCATGGGTGCTTTGATGTTATTGATCTTGCTGCTGGCTGAGGAATTCATACCCATCTTCTCCAGCAGTAAATCAAATTTGTCTTTGAGCGCCACGGTGTAGGAATGCCCGTTAATTTTAATTACCGATGTCTTCGTGGTGGCATCAGTGCTTACGATTTCAACGCGATAGCTTTTCTGTTGATAGAGAATGTGAAAATAGCCATTTGTAATTTCTGCCAAATCCCATTGAAAGGGTTTGCCATTGATGAGAAGCCCCTCCTCTGTTGGGGTAATCTCAAATTTTTTGTCATTGACTTTTGCCTGGTGCATCTCTCAAAGGTAGAAGTTAGTGGCAAGAAGCAAGGAGTAAGAATCTTGTTTTTTTAGTATAGAGCTTAAATTCTTTTCTCACACTTCTCGGTTATGAATTCTAAACTGTACATTTGCTCCGTTCTGATAGTTTTCAGAACAAGGGGGTGCCTAAAAAACAAGGGCTGAGATTATACCCATAGAACCTGATGCCGGTAATGCGGACGAAGGGAGGCAAAAAAACACGTAAGCAAGGTACATTCCCCGATGGGCCTGCGGGTTTAAAAGAAATTAGCATGTTAAAATTTTGTGTGTCGACAGCGTTAATAGTGATGTCATGGACTGTGCAAGCGCAGTTGTTCATTCGTGGCTATGTCAAAGATAGTAATACCGGGGAGCCTTTGGCAGGTGCTACAGTAGTATTAAAGCAGCCGTACCGTATTTCTATCACGGATGAAAGAGGTTACTTCCAATTCGACCAACCGGTGGAAGGAAGTTATGAGGCAGAAGTTCGTTTTGTGGGTTACAAGACGTATAACCTTTTGCTTTCAACAGAGGAGAAAGAATCGAATTCTATTTTGATGGAGGAAGATGTCAGGATTACCGATCAGGTTATTGTATTGGCCACCCGGGTGAATGAGAAAAGTCCCACCACATTCACAACTCTTAATAAGGCCATCCTGCAAAAACAAAACTTTGGGCAGGATCTTCCCTTTACCTTGAATTGGACGCCTTCCTTGGTAACAACTTCAGATGCGGGTGCAGGCATTGGATATACAGGTTTGCGCATTCGCGGAAGCGATGCTACACGAATCAATGTGACGATCAATGGCATTCCGGTAAACGACAGCGAAAGCCAGGGAGTATTTTGGGTAAATACGCCCGACATGGCTTCTTCCACACAAAGCGTGCAGGTGCAAAGAGGTGTCGGCACATCCACCAACGGAGCCGGGGCATTTGGTGCGAGTGTGAATTTGCAAACCAATACACGCAATGATGTTGCCTATGCTGATGTGATTAATTCCTTTGGATCATTCAACACACGCAGGCATACCGTATCCTTTGGTACGGGTTTGATCAGCGAAAAATTTGTTTTTGATGGCCGTGTCTCTCAAATCACTTCAGATGGATTTATTGATCGAGCTAGCTCTGATTTGAAATCATACTATCTGTCAGGTGGATATTATGGTAAGAAAACGATGATCAAGGCAATTGTATTTGGCGGCAAGGAGATTACCTATCAAAGCTGGTATGGAGTCCCCGAATCACGATTGAATGATGATGAAGCAGCAATGTTGGAAACAGCGGCCATAGAAGGATGGAATCAACAGCAATCTGACAACTTGTTGTCATCGGGGCGCACGTTTAATATTTATACTTACGAAAACCAGGTAGACAATTATGCGCAGGATCATTATCAGCTTCACACATCTCATCACTTCTCAGAATCAGTAACGGCCAACGGAGCGCTACATTATACGTATGGCCACGGATTCTATGAAGAGTTTCGCTATGATGATGATTTTAAGAACTATGGCTTAAGTGATGTAGTGATTGGAGGAGAAACATTTTCATCTACCGATCTGATAAGAAGACGCTGGCTTGATAATAATTTTTATGGAGTCACCTATTCAATTAATTATGAAAAGGAAAAATTAAATTCTACTCTAGGTGGCGCCTGGAACCAGTATGATGGAGATCATTTCGGGCAAATCATTTGGTCTCAAGTCTCTGCTACGCCAAAGGATTATCAATATTATTTTAATAATGGCAAGAAGAATGATTTTACCATCTATATTAAAAATAACTATATGCTAACCGACAAGATTATCGGATTTGTTGACCTACAGTATAGAGGAGTTTCATACCTAGCATCAGGAAAAGAGAACAAACAATTTGACTTTGTTGTAGATAAGGAGTTCCATTTTTTTAACCCAAAATTTGGCATCACGTATGAAATGACGCCTGAACAACATTGGTATGCCTCCTACGGCATAGGTAATCGGGAGCCTGTACGTGATGATTTTATCGATGCCATTATGGGCACCAGTCCAAAGTCAGAAACCTTGCGAAATGTAGAGGCGGGATGGCGATTTAGAAGGAACAACACGATTCTAAATGTGAATTACTATCTGATGGATTATAAAAACCAATTGGTGGCTACCGGTAAACTGAATGATGTAGGCGCTAGTGTCAGAACCAATGTAAAGGAAAGTTATCGTACGGGATTGGAGCTTGAGGGTTCAATCCGTTTTAGTTCCAAATTCTTATGGAGTGCAAATCTTACGTTGAGTCAAAATAAAATTAGAAATTTTAAGGAAGTGGTTTATAACTATGGGACCAATTTTGACGAATTTAATGAAGAGGTGAATGAGTACAACAATACTGATATTTCCTTTTCTCCTAATGTGATAGCTGGATCAGGATTGACGTATAGGCCTGTTAAAAACTTCGAGTTGGGCTTACTTTCTAAATATGTAGGATCGCAATTTTTGGATAATACTTCGAATAACAAGAGAAGTATCGCTCCTTATTTTGTTAATGATCTTCGAGTTTCCTACACGGTAAAACCTTCCTTCATGAATGAAATATCGTTGAGTATGCTGGCAAATAATATATTTGATACAGAGTATTCATCCAATGGCTACACGTATGGTTATAGGGGAGGCACAAACGAATACCGGCAAAATTTTTATTATCCACAGGCAGGAAGAAATTATTTACTAATGCTCGCGCTAAGGTTCTAAAAGTAAGGATGAGCGGGGAATCTTTTAGAAGTTGGGTATACCCTATCTAAGTTTACCTTTGTATTGACATGTCACAGCAGGCAACTACAACATTCACTATTGGTGCTTTGATCCGACTTACCCGGTTCTGGAACCTCGTGATCATTGGATTAGCACAATATTTTACTGCGGGATTTCTATTCAACAGGGCTACTCTTTCTGATGTAAGACTTCTGTTGCTCTCGATTTCCACCATTTTAATTGCGGCTGCCGGATACATTATCAATGACTACTACGATGTAAAAATTGACCTCATTAATAAGCCAGATCGTGTAGTGATAGGTAAGAGTATTGCACGCAGATTTGCAATTCTCTTTCATACGGCACTTTCCTTTGCAGGAGTGGGTAGTGGCTTCTTGATAAGTTGGAAAATAGGAGTCATTAATTTTTTATCAGCTTTTCTATTGTGGCTTTACTCTAATTACTTAAAGCGGCAACCTTTTGTTGGCAATCTCACCGTAGCATTCTTAACGGGCTTGTCCATTGAGTTGATCAATGTTCTTTATAATGTCAATAATCAGCTTGTCACCATCTATGCACTCTTTGCTTTTTTTATGACTCTCATCCGTGAGATTATTAAAGATATGGAGGATTTGAAAGGAGATAATTCATTTGGTTGTAAAACACTCCCGATCATCTGGGGCATTCGCAAAACAAAAGTTTTGGTGTATACTTTAATGATAATCTTGATCCTTACCGTTGTTGCTCTGAATCAAATCTATGTTGGCTTGCCGATGGTTTATTTTTTGCTACTCCTTTTTTTGCCAATGGGCTTATTGTTCGGTCGCCTCTTGCGGGCAGACACGATAAGAGATTTTGATTTGTTAAGCCAATTCTGCAAGGTGATTATACTGCTCGGAATTTTGACAATGATTTTTGTTTAACTTTCTTTACGTCATTAATGAATTCGAAATACAAGATTGTCCTTTTCACATCGGGTAGCGGGACAAATGCAGAGAGGATTCTCGAGTATTTCAAAGACCACGCTTTTATTCAAGTTGTACTTCTGCTGAGCAATAACCCTGAAGCATACGCGCTGGTGCGCGCAAAAAAATTCGGTATACCCACAGGGGCTTTTTCTAAACAACAATTTCGTGAGAGTAATGAAGTGCTTGCATGGCTGAAGGAGTTTGAGGTAACACATATTGTTTTGGCTGGATTCCTTTGGTTAATTCCAACAAACCTTATCAAGGCATTCCCTCATCGGATCATTAACATTCACCCTTCCTTGTTGCCAAAATATGGGGGTAAGGGAATGTATGGTATTAAAGTACACGAGGCAGTAGCAGCAGCTCATGAAAGTGAAACAGGAATTACTATTCATGAGGTAGATGCCCTTTACGATGAGGGGAAAATATTATTTCAGATGCAATGTAGCGTTGATCCAACAGATACGCCTCAGCAGATAGCGGATAAAGTTCACGCGTTAGAATATTCCAACTATTCAAAAGTTATAGACCAATGGATTCAAAAAACTTAAAATAGGATTTACATTGTAAGACAATGAAGGCTTTCTATTCTTTACAATTACTTGTTTTATGTTCCTGTTCGGTTAAAGAAGCCCGAGCAACCGGTATAGAAGGAGTCATGGATAAATACGTTCAGCAAAAAATTTCAAGCGTGGCAATAAACCTAAACAACAGATGAACTACAAATTATTAGGCCAATCAGGCTTGCGTGTTTCAGAACTTAGTCTCGGTACAATGGGCTTTGGCACAGAATGGAAATGGGGATGCGACAAAGAACTGAGCAAAAAAATATTCGACACCTATGCTCATGCGGGAGGCAATTTTATTGATACCGCCAATCGATACACAGAAGGGACTTCTGAAAAATTTGTAGGCGAATTTGTCGCCTCAGATCGTGATCATTTTGTAGTGGCAACAAAGTACTCGTTACGTGATCGGGGAGGAGACTTGAATTTTGCCGGCAATCATCGCAAGAACATGATGCGCAGCGTGTACGAAAGTCTGAAACGCCTCAATACAGAATACATCGATTTGTTATGGGTTCATGCCTGGGACAGTTGGACGCCCACGGAAGAAATTATGAAAGGATTGGAAGACCTTATCTGTCGTGGCCTCGTGCACTACATCGGTGTGAGTGATACACCGGCCTGGGTGGTGAGTCAGGCCAATACAATGGCACAACTTCGCGGGTGGAATCAATTTGTCGGATTGCAAATTGAATACAGTTTAATTCAACGTACGGTAGAACCTGAGCTAATGCAAATGGCCAAAGCCTTTGGAATGACCGTGACACCATGGGCACCTTTAGCCGGAGGCGCCCTTACCGGTAAGTATTTAAAAGGAGATAAGGGTCGCATACCTGACGGAAGCGCAAGGCTGAGTGAGCGAGCAACGATGCTGGCAAAAAAAGTAGTTGAAGTGGCCGAACGAATTGGAGTATCCCCATCACAAGTTGCAATTAACTGGACTCGTCAACATAAAAGTCAAAGTGTTATTCCTATCGTAGGAGCTACTAAAGTGGCGCAACTGGAAGATGTGTTGGGTTGTTTAAAATTTGAATTGAGATTGGAAGTGATGGACGAATTGAACGAAGTGTCTAAAGTTGAATTGCCCTTTCCTCATAAATTTTTTAATGAAGCAGGCGTGCTGGATGTCCTTTATGGAGGAGTTAAGAATACCATGATGGATACTCGTTAGTTGTTGAAACAACAATAGTTACTACATTTGCTGCTATGTCTATTGAAGAAGATATCAAGCAGGGCAAATTTGAGAACGAATTTCAAAAGGCTACTGTAAATATTTTGTTCACTGGTAGTTGGCTGTACAATACCAATGCTACTCATCTAAAAGCGTTTGGCATAACACCTGAACAATTCACGTACTTCGGATTCTTAGAGGAAGCCATCCTAAAGCATTGATGCTGGCCGATATCACTTGCAGGATGATTGATAAAAGTAGTAACGCCACACGCCTCGTGGAGAAGTTGCGTATCAAAGAATTGGTGAAGCGTGAAATTTGCAAATGGAATAGAAGACAAGTAGATGTTAGTATCACCTCAAAAGGTCTTGATCTCTTAGCGAAGGTGGACAAGGAATCAGAATCCTTGCAGACTGCTTTTAAAGGTATCTCCAAATCGGAAGCACAAGAGCTTAATCGAATTTTAGATAAGTTGAGACGGTAACAGTCCGCTTAGCCCCTTATTCTATAAATCCGCACCGGGTTATTGTCAAACGTAGTAAGTTTGTCTACCCTCATCTTATTCTTCATCGCTACCTTTTGAGACTCGATATTATCTTCATGAATAATCGAGATGATAGAATTGCGCAGTTGATTGGCAAATGCAAAGTCAATACATTTTTTTGCCGCCTCGGGAGCATAACCTTTTCCCCGATGCTGTGGCATCATCGAGTAGGCAACTTCAAGTTCATCAATTCCATCTACCGTCTGAATCAAAAGACCACATTGACCAACAAACTCTCCGGATTGTTTATCGATCAGCACATTCATTCCGCCTAAATTATTAGCATAACGATGGAAAATTTTATCAAACCATTGTTGGCAATGCTCTTCCGGAGTTTGCTTTTTCATGATCCAGTATTTAGACCACAAGGGGTCTTTGAAAAACTCAAGCCAGATATCATAATCACTGATCTCTAGTTTTCTAAAGAGCAATCGGGCGGATTCTTGACCGGTGAGGAGATAATTCAATGGTGGAATTTAATAACCAATTCACTTAACCTAAATCAATTCCGGCTGTTTGTCAAATGTAACTCGCAAAGTTCTTGATTCATATCGCTTTCAAATAGTTTGTTCTCTTATTCATTTTTAAATCGATAACATCAAATTTTCTTGGAAGATTAAAGGAACCTATATCGGTATCACTGTTAATATGGATCGCGCCAAAAAGAATCAGGTATTTGCAGTTGTATTTTGTACCAGCCACTAACTCTTCAATTCGCTTATCAATGGCTTCATAAATTACTTCCGTTGCTTCCTTTAAGGGAATGGCAGCCGATAGAATTCTATCTTTTTGGTTAAATAAAATTTGTTCAAGGGTATTCATCTGATAATCCATCGTAGTCACTTTCCCCGGCTCGATTGAATTATTGATCAACTTAGCTAATGCCCCTTTTGCTGCTCCACAGCAGCCAGAATTTTTCATTTGACCATACCGATGGATTTCACCAATTGCTCCGTTTTTGGATATGCCAATATGCGGTCCATAATAGATACTGACTGCTCCTTCGTCAGGAACATGGCTGGCAAAGGCTCCCATTCCTGTCAGTCCGGTGAATGGAAATCCATCGAGACCGCCCATTTTAAAGGGCCCTAAAAATTCCTGTGTTCTGGCCGGATACTGAATGCTATTCACATCATCACTGCAAATGCTATCTGCCAGCATGACCTTTGAAGGCTCCAGGTCTAATTCACTCTCTACAAAATCAATAAACCGATTGACACTGTCAATAGTGGTCATTGCATTAGGATAATGCTGATGGATGATGGCGAGTTTATCTTTTTTCTTCATCGTAATTAGACTTTAAGATATCTATAAAAACCTTGTCTGGTTGAACACGATAGGTAATTTTTTGTATCCCAAAACGAATTCAACCCGATAGCTATCGGGTTCAGCCTGACACTCTTAAGGGTAGTTCTAAAAACTTTGTCATGTTGAGCTTGGCGAAACATATTTCTTAGAATGGACTCTCTAAATAGGCTTCGACTAGCTCAGCCTGACACCACGTTTTAGGTTTTTAGAACTACCCATAATTTAAATTTTTAAAGATGCGATTCATTAAAGTAAGACATCGTTGAAAGGTTCAATCTTTGGTGGTAGATTAGTTTCTTCGAGCATTTCCAGAATGTCAATTTCAATATTGCGACAAATGGTAGAAATGGGAATGTCATTCAATCCATTATCAAACGGATTTTCACTGGCTTCTCCAATTTGTTCCATCGTCATAAACACCCACGAGATAAGCACTGAGAAAGGAATGGTTAGCCAAAGACCGTATTCGCCAAGTTTATTCATCTCATTGATCAAGGCAAAGGGTAACAGAAATATGAAAAGTTCCACAAAGATTCTGCTAAAGAGACTGTACTGACGAAACAAGGGAGTTGTTTTAATGCGTTCACAGCCTCCTTGCAGATTATATAGTTCTCCCAGAAGTTTAGTGAGGTCACTATGCTCATATTCATCCAGTTGTTGGTCACGTTTTAGTTTTGTGAGCACTTCAAATTGCACCTTTAAGGTATAACTGGCAATATTTCCTTTACTTTTTACTCGCTCAAATATTTCTTTTTTATCCAGATGCACAAACAGAGCGGCAATAGCAGAATCAAATTCTTTTATCTCTTCGGAGGTGGATACAAATTGTCGATGATAGTCTTCGTTACTACTTGCCCAGGGAATGGTTTTGCGCAGTTGCAACCGAAGAATGTTGACATAGGCAATATGCCGCAGTAAGAACGCTTTTTGTTTGGCTTTGTCTTCTACGAGGGAGATAAAGGAAGCGGCCAGCGTGCGGCTGGTGTTGGTGATACCACCCCACAATTTTCGGGCTTCCCATAGCCTATCATAAGCCTGATTATTTTTAAAGCCTACATAAAAGGCTACAGCAGTACCAATGGTCGCCACCGGTAAAAAGGGAATAGCGATACTATGCAGATCAAAGAAATAATAAACTCCAACGACAAGGCTACTCAGCAGCAGCGTCTTGATAAGATTTCTTCTGGCAAATAGCCATATCGCGGCTAGGCTCATTTTTTTTCCGATGTACATTGTTTGCTCTTTTTTAGTTTAGGATTCGTTCTCTCGTGAAGTAGGAGACTAGCTCATCTCCTGTTGCGCATCAAATTCTCTTCGCTTGGTCTCAAACCATGTTTTCATAGCTTCAGGGTTTTTCATAAGCTCCTGCATTTCATTCATCGCTTTAAGGTGGGCGACATCACCTTTTTGAAACATTTCCATCCCATGCTTTTTGCTCATTTGTGCTATTTCCTCAAACGTATTAGCACTAAATTTGATCTCACACGCTCCACCTAATTGTTTACAAGTCATTGTTTTCATAGTTGCTCATGTTAAGGTTTGATATCATTGACATTTGAGTAGACAATTACTTGTCTTCAATTTATATATTTTTAATTCTATTTTTCAGATGGTCGTCAAAATTCTCATTTTGCACTTTTAGAAATGGAAGAACTTCGAATTATCCACAAATCAACCCTTGATTTTTTAAGAAATCTCTCCAATAATAATAATCGGGACTGGTTTAATGCGTATAAAGACCATTACCTGTTAGCCCAGGAAAACATGATTGTGTTTCTTGATCAGCTTATTTTGAAAATGAATGTTCATGACCAGCTCGAAACTCCTTCGGGTAAGAAGAGCTTATATAGAATTTACAATGACGTTCGGTTCTCTGCCGACAAGACACCGTATAGTCCACGGTTTGCAGGAAGCTTCAAACGGACCAAGCCACTCCTCCGAGGAGGTTATTATTTCTGGATTAAGCCGGGTGCCTCTCGTGTGGGATGCGGCTTTACCTATCCCAATGCTGAAGACCTGAAACGAGTTCGCCTGGATATTCAGGATAACTACAAAGACTGGAATAAGCTTCTTAACGCAAAGTCGATTAAAACAACATTTGGTGAGATGGAGGGCGATACAGTAGCATCTGCTCCAAGAGGATTTCCAAAGGACCATCCCGCTATCGGATTATTGCGCTATAAGCAATTTTGGTTTGAACACAACTTCACCGATAAAGAAGTGTTGGAGCCAGATTTTCTAAATCAAATAAATAAGACGTTTAAAACTATTCGTCCGTTTTTTGATTACATGAGTGAGGTGCTTACTACGGATATGAATGGGGTATCAATTGTTTAGCGGCTAAGTTTCGCTTTAGATCAGGTTAGCTTTTTTCAGCGCCAGATGCGTCCATACTGTAAAGGATATCTCAACCACAGCAAATACATATAACATTGGTTCTCCCAATTTCAACGCTGCTAACACAACCAGGCATCCGCAAAACCAATAGCGTCCCCAGACTGTTGCTTTAAAGTAGGGCACATGTTCGCTTTTGATGCAGGCATAATAGTAGCCTGCAAACCCGATCACGAGCGCACCCAAAACCCGAATCCACACTTCATCGGAAGTGGAAAATCCAAAAATGGGAAGCACCACATTGGGCATAAAAAGAAAGCCGGTACCCATACCTAGCATATAAAATAGTTGGACATACAAAGAGTTGGTTACATTTTTCATAAGGGTTTGTTTTGAATGGCTTCGATAGATAGAGTGAATATTCACTTAAATACGGAACAAAATAGTAACAATAGTTGTATAAAGAGCAATCGTATATTTTTTTGTTATCCCATAGCCTTGAAAATATGAATTCAGTAGTACACAAAGCCAATACGCGCGGCCATGCTAACCACGGATGGCTCGATACCAACCACACCTTTAGCTTTGCTCATTACTATGATGCTGCGCGTATCCGGTTTGGAGCACTCAGGGTACTAAACGATGACTTTGTCGATGGTGGAATGGGCTTCGGCACCCATCCTCATGATAACATGGAGATTATCTCTATTCCTTTATCAGGAGACCTGGAGCATAAAGACAGTATGGGCAACGTAACGGTGATCCAACAAAACGATGTTCAGATCATGAGTGCAGGTACGGGTATTCAGCATAGCGAATACAACAAAAACAAAGACAAAAAGGTAAACTTTTTGCAAATATGGGTATTCCCCAAACAGCGGGATATCCAACCTCACTACGATCAGATCACATTCAAACCTGAAGACCGAATTAACAAATTTCAGCAAATTGTAAGTCCCTCCAAGACCGATGATGGGGTTTGGATTAATCAGGATGCGTGGTTTCATTTGGGTAATTTGAAAAAAGACTTTAAGACAGCGTATGCCCTTAATCAAAAAGGGAACGGAGTTTATGTTTTTGTAATAGAAGGTGACGTAACCATTAATGGTCAGAAGCTTAACAAACGCGATGGGTTTGGATTGTGGGACACCGATACGATCTCGATTGTAGCGGATAGTGATACAGAAATTTTATTAATGGAAGTCCCAATGAATTCATAATCCAGGATGAACTCTTCGCTCACGATATTGGTCATCGGCAGACACCAGCAAATTATGGAGACAGTCCTGCGGTTGTTGAATGGTCAAGATGGATGGCGCGCCATGGGTGCCTTGACAGACAGTGAGGCGAAAGTAAAATTCGTAGAAACTAAATTTGATTTAGTGCTAATTGGAGGAGGAGTAGAAGAAAAATCTGAGCAACAGTTGAGATTGGAATTTGAGAAAACGAATCCCCTCATAAAGATCATCCGTCATTATGGGGGTGGCAGCGGTTTGTTGTTTAATGAGATACAAGAAGCAATGAAGTACTGACGGCTGTAGTATAGGATTGCAAAGACAAGTCTAACAATTTCATGACTATTAAAACCAAACCAAAAACCGAATGGAAACACAGAACATTACTTTTTTGAAAGCCCTTAAGGGCGGGGCTATTGCAGGTCTTATGGGAGCCGGACTCAATAATATCTGGAGTCTTATTGCTAATGCAATGGGCTCCACCATACCTCCCGGATTTGCCTTAGCGGTTACAATGTCTTCTATTTTTCCTCTGCTGATCGGTGCCGTGATTTATTTTCTTCTTAAAAAATATACATCAAAAGGCACCGTCATCTGGTTAGCGCTTACCATCGGATTCACATTGCTAAGTTTCTTCCCTGTATTCAATACCACCCAACTGCCCGATGGAACAGTTTTGGATAGCACTTTTCCGCTTTTGGTAGGTCCCATGCATGCTATTTCAGGGTTTCTTGGTATCTGGGGTATTCCCAAATTTTCAAAATAAACTCTAAGTCAGTTTTTGTTGTTAGTTTGCTTGAGATAAATAAAAAGACAGACCTAGATGGAAAAATCGACAGAATTTGAGATGCCTCTTTTGGAGACCATTCAGATAAGAAGAAGTAAAAGAGCATACTCGGATCGGCCTATTGAACCTGAAAAAATTCAAGCGCTATTTGAAGCTGCCCGTTGGGCCCCATCCAGTTTAAATGAACAACCGTGGGTTTATGTTTATGCTACAAAGGAACAGCCTCAATTGTGGAATAAACTTTTTGATGCATTGGTTGACTCCAACAAAATTTGGGCTGAACGAGCGCCTCTCCTTATTATGAGTTTAATTAGAAAGAATTTTGTGAGGAATGAAAAGCCAAATGGCTCCGCGAAGTATGATTTAGGGGCGGCCAATGCTTTCCTGACCTTGCAGGCTACGCACCTCGGACTTAATGTTCATCAGATGGGAGGGTTTGACCGGCAACGCGCTGCAGAAAATTTGAATGTACCTGATACACATGAAGTGGCGGTGATGATAGCCATTGGATATTCCGGAGATCCTGATATACTTCCGGAAAATTTAAAAGAGCGGGAACAATCTCCCCGTGAACGATATCGGCAAGATGCTTTCGTAATGAACAAAACATTCTAGTATGGTATCCGCAACCATCGGCAAAGAGCACTATCGCACTGAATTATTTATAGCCGGTCATACTGTAATTGCAGATGAGCCGCAGGAGTTGGGAGGCACTAATCTCGGCCCTTCGCCCGGCCAGTTCCTGATGCTCTCTCTTGCTTCCTGCACCGCCATTACTTTGCGAATGTATGCGGACAGGAAAAAATGGAGTGTGGATAAAATTAAAGTAGAAGTGGCTTCTGAAAAAATTGACACTAAAACGTTTTTCAAAAGAGAGATATCATTTGAAGGAGCGATAGACGATGAGCAACGGAAACGCTTATTGCAAATTGCCAATTCATGCCCTGTGCATAAAACGCTTACCAATCCGATTGAAGTTCAAACCGTTTTAGTATAATCATTCTTAATGCTGCATTCTTACTCCTAACTTCTTTTCTTATGAATGACATCACCAAAAAATACGACAACGGAGAAATGACCATTGTCTGGAAGCCGAATCAATGCATTCATTCCACAATTTGTTTTCAGGGTTTAAGTGGAGTTTTCAATCCTGCCAATCGTCCTTGGATTACACCCGAAAACTCCACGACAGAAAAGATCATCGAACAAATTAAGAAGTGCCCTTCCGGAGCACTCAGCTATTATATGAATACAGATGAATCTAAAGAAGAGGTGAAGGTAGAAGCGGAAACCATTGTAGAGACGGTTCCCAACGGTCCGTTGATGGTGTATGGAAATGTATCGATTAAAGACAGTTCGGGTGGAGTTACTAAAAAAAATAAGGTCACCGCTTTTTGCCGTTGTGGTGGATCATCCAACAAACCCTTTTGTGATGGTTCGCATAAGAAGAATGGTTTCCAGGGTTAGACCAAACTCATTTCTCTCATCTTCTGATTTTACTATCTTCGCGCTTTATTGGGCTGTTAGCTCAGCTGGTTTAGAGCACTACCTCGACAAGGTAGGGGTCACTGGTTCGAACCCAGTACAGCCCACTTTTTTCGTAATTGATTTAGTTTAAGATCATGACATCTCGTGCAAGGTTCCCTTGTGCGTTTAACCTCCAGGCATCTCGCTTGGATTACAAATGCTGGTTTTGACACTCCAGCACCCTGGAAATGTATAAGCACATGTGGACGCCTCCACTATTTGGTGCCTAACGAGATTTTGAGACAGGGAAAATTGATTAAATTTGGGACATGGGATTGATTGAAGCGTATAAAGACCAGATACAAAGGCTTTGTAAAAACTACAAGGTTAAAAGCCTATACTCTTTCGGGTCGGTAAATACCACAAGGTTTTCCAAAGACAGTGACGTTGACTTAATGGTCGACTTTGAGACGAATGATCCACTTGAGTACACGGAAAATTATTTTGATTTAAAATTCGAACTTGAAAAGATATTAAACCGATCCATTGACTTGTTGGAAAATAAAGCCATCAAGAATACATTCCTTAGAGAGAACATTGACAAGTCAAAAGTTCTTATCTATGGTCAATGAGGTAAAAACCTGGTTGAAAGATATCGAACAAGCGATTATCGAAATCAATTCATTCATACCCGAGATAAAAAACTTCAAGGATTTTCAAAAAGACCTGAAAACGAAAAGGGCGGTTGAACGGAATATTGAGATCATTGGAGAGGCCATGAGTAGAATTCTTAAAGTTGATCCCAACATTAAGATAAGCCATACCAGAAAAATTGTCGACACGAGAAATAGAATTGTACACGGTTATAATTCTGTTTCGGAGGACATACTCTGGGGAATCATCGTAAAAAATTTACCTGACCTCGAGAGAGAAGTTAGTGAACTGTTAGGTTGACACCTCTTCAAATATACCCGCCCGTACCGAAACGAAATGAAAGTACATACTCGCGCAAGGGTCACCTATGTGCGGTTAACCTCCAGGCACAAGCGCACGCTTGCTTTAGTTGGGGGCGAATCAAAATCCTTCTATATTGCCAATCAAACAGTCAACTCACCTAACAGAAATCCAACAATGAAAAATACGCTACTCATACTTCTATACTTGTGCTCTATTTCCACATATGCACAATCTGACAAAGCCCGTCTGGCGATTAAAGCGAAAGCAACAGAAATTGAAAAGAAAGTGATTGCGTGGCGCAGAGATATCCATGAGCACCCTGAATTGGGTAATCGGGAATTCCGGACGGCAGAGTTGATTGCAAAGCACTTGCAATCGCTAGGTATTGAAGTAAAGACGGGTGTTGGCAAAACAGGTGTGGTGGGTTTATTAAAAGGAGGATTGCCAGGCCCGGTGATTGCATTGCGTGCTGATATGGATGCATTACCTGTCTACGAAAAAAATGATTTGCCCTTTGCGTCTAAAGTGACTACCGAATACAACGGTCAGCCAGTAGGGGTGATGCATGCGTGTGGACATGATACACACGTAGCGATGTTAATGGGAACAGCAGAGATACTTGCATCGATGAAAAAGGATTTAAAAGGTTCGGTCAAATTTATTTTTCAACCCGCAGAAGAGGGAGCGCCTAAAGGAGAAGAAGGTGGAGCCGAACTGATGGTGAAAGAAGGTGTGCTTGAAAATCCTAAAGTAGACGTGATCTTCGGGCTTCACATCAGTTCGGACAGTGAAGTTGGAACAATTACGTATCGACCAGGTGGGGAAATGGCTTCTGCGAATACGTTTAGAATTACGGTCACTGGAAAACCATCTCACGGTGCACAACCCTGGTTAGCAGTAGATCCTATTTTGGTAGCCGCTCAGATTGTTACAGGTCTTCAAGGCATTGTTAGTCGAAATGTAAATCTTACAGAAAATCCTGCTGTCGTTACAGTTGGTTCTATCCATGGAGGCAATCGTGGCAATATTATTTCTGAAAAAGTAGAAATGATTGGAACCATGCGCACATTGAGTACAGCAGATGAGAAAATGGTAATCAAGCGAATCAATGAAGTGGCTACGCATACTGCACAAGCGGGTGGTGCTACCGCATTGGTTGAGCTGCCCTACGATACCCATTATCCAGTTACTTACAATGATCCTAAATTAACAGCAAAAATGTTGCCTTCATTGCAAAAGTCAGCAGGGCAAGAAAACGTAAAACTTGTTCCACCCATCACGGGCAGCGAAGATTTTTCATTCTTTGCTGAAAAAGTACCAGGGCTATTTTTGTTTTTGGGTGGAATGCCAAAAGGCACTGATCCTAAAAATGCTGGGCCACATC